>CANHOY010000200.1 GCA_947462495.1 Bacteroidota bacterium | reverse complement strand
TTTCATTGTCTTCCCCATTTAAATTATAATCTTCAATATGTTTCCATCCATTAAACACACTAAACAATTCTGCATTCCATTGATCATTGTTATGCTTTAATCCAACTCTTCCATAAGTAGGCGGAATATGATCTAAAGGCATTTCTTTAGTGCCATTATTATACGTGCCTTTTGTATAAGTATAGGTAGCAGAAAGCATCGTATTAGGCGTTAAGTTAGCGGACCCATTTAAATTAAAGCCATAGACAACTGCTTTAGCTTTATTTTGAGTCGCAAACACATCACTTTTTACACCTTGGTAAATAATAGTACTTGAATTATTCCACTTGAATACATCTACCACCAAAGCATTCTTAAACCAAGTGTAAAACAAAGAAGCGCCAAGACTATAATTAGAAGTTGTTTTAGAAATATTTACTTCTGCATTATAAGTATATTCAGGTTTTAAATCCTTGTTAGGTACCACTACATAACCAGTTCTAGTATCAAATACTTTAGTCAAATCATCCACATTGGGTGCTCTAAATCCACTGCTTGCACCAAAAGCAATTCTTAATCCATCGGCTCCATTGTAGGCCATACCCAAATTACCCGTAATAGCAGTATTATTTTGTTTGGCATCTGTGAATGGGAAATTCATGAGTGCAGTGTCTTTAAAATGGGCATTCAATTGCACATTGTTCAAACGCAAACCACTATTCAATACCCAATTCCCTTTAAAAAATTTAGTGTGTTGCACATAGATGGCATGATTAGACATATTAGTTGGTCCATCACTGTATCTAGTAGCAATAGCACTGCGTAAATTAGTTTCAATATTATTACGATACGCCGTAGAGCCCACCACATTATAATAAGACTCTATTCCAATATTTAATTCACTAGACTTGCCTTGATGTAATAAATCCATATTCAAACCAAATAAATCTACTTCTTCAAATCTAAAGTCCTTGTTATTTGACTTGAATCTTCTACTAATCCTACTTTCTTCTAGCTGTTGGTAATTGACATTCGCATTCATTTTTTGAAAATACCCTTTCAATTGCGATTTAGTTAATTTATACCCAAACATATCGCGCACTTGTGGTCCATAATACCACTCTGAATATACGGGCAAACCTTTACTCGTTTCTGTTAAACGATCATAGCGATTAATAGCAGAAGAGTTAGAGATTTGAACATTCAATAAATGAGTTGTATTTTCATTTGGCTTATATAATACTTTTTGCAAAAGATCTGTTTGATTGTATCCACTTAATTTTTGAATGTTTACAGATGTACTATTGTCTTTAACTAAATCTATATTGTTTTCACGTACAACGTAAAAAAGTCTTTTACCAAAATCAGGATAAGCAGTAGCTCTTTTATTACCCTGACGCATATCGCCAAAAGTACTATTCGTAAAGGACGTTAGGTATGCCCATTTATTATTGGCTATATTTACATCAACATGTTGGCGATTTTCATTTTGACCATTGCCGTATCTATAAACCAGATTGCCATTTACTTTCCAAGGTGCTTTGTTGGAGCTAAGATTAGAAATATACAATTGTGGCTGTTTAGTAAATAAATTCACCACACCCCCCAATGCATCGCTTCCATATAAAGTAGAGCTTGGCCCATAAATAATTTCAACACGATCCAATATCATATTGTCTACAGTAATAATATTTTGTAAATGGCCGGCTCTAAAAATGGCACTATTCATACGAATACCATCCACCATTAACAATACCCTACTCGCCTCAAAACCCCTTACCACAGGGCTTCCGCCACCAGCTTGACTTTTTTGAACGAATACTTGACCCGAAGCAGTTAAGATATCTGCCGTGCTTGCTTGTTGTTGCAACAATATTTTATCGGTTAAAGCAACCACCCTTTGTACGATATTTTTTGAGAGTGTTGGAAATTTATTAGCATAAATAACTACATCTTTTAATTGTTTAGCTGTAGTATCAGATTGCGCCAAAATTTCCAAACTCATGCCAAAAAATAATAGTACGCTTAATATAAAACGCATTATAATTAATTTAAAATGAAATTGAATTAACTATCAAATGAAAAAATGATTTGATAGTCCTGTCTTATACATTAGACAGCTTCTGGAGGGTGCGAGATATCTGTTGAATAGCTACTTAAAATTGGAGTAGCATAAGATGAATATTTCTTTTTTAGTAAAGTATAATTGAATAAACTATGCTTGTTTAATGAAGAACATTCATATACAGCAAAGCTAAGGTTCAATTTAATCTTAGAAGAAGTGGATTTAGTTTGCGCCTCTTTATTTAAATAATGTGCTTTATTTTGATTGGCAACAATGGCTGCTTCTTCTTCATCGGATGCAGCTTTAATGACCCAACCTTCCTTTGTTTGCTTAATGGAAACGATATCGTAAAACATGCCTTTATAAATAAATTCACGACCCTCTTCCTCCCACTGATAACCTTCCGGCAAAACAGATTTATCTTTTACAGTGAGTGTGATTTGATAATCACTATCATCATTTCTTTCATTTTCTTTTTCAAGAATTTGACCTGCATCAATACTTGCAAATCTTTCCTGCTCATGTAGCTTTTCCTGAAGCCAATAAAAATAGTTCAGGCTACTTGTTGATAATAACAAGGCGGCAAAACAAAATATGGCAATGACTTTTTTCAAGAAACCTAAGGTACGGAAAAAGAAATTAAGTTATATCGCTTTAAACTTAAAACTCATTTTCATTTCATAACCCCCATCTGAAATGCAATAGTTAGAAGGACTGTAAATTTACCTTGTTGGATGTTCTTAAATTTATTAAGATCAAAAAAGTTATTAAGAACCCCAATATGGTTAGGTATAAAAGCATACAATCTTATTATGGCAATCGGCTCAACTTTAACTAAACATAATTCATCATTTTAAAGTAATTTTGAATTATGTTCCATTTCATTATCAACCCTAATGCTGGTAGTAAAAATAAGGCAAAATACACAAAACTTATTCACCTTATTAAGTCTAATAGCGCACA
>CANHOY010000199.1 GCA_947462495.1 Bacteroidota bacterium | reverse complement strand
TATGACAATAGGTTTGCAGGAAGAACTAGAAAAATTGAAAGCAATCGTACCAATTATAATTTACTTGATAATTATTTTATTAGCCAAAATAGAAATGATGAAAGAGTTGAAAAACTACAAAATTTAAAATTAAATATTGATTATAATCTTAATCAATACAACACCTTTAGTTTGGAAGCAATAGGTAATATGGAAGGCCAGGACAATAACGAAGATTTAATTAGTAAACTATTTAATAAGACTACTGGCTTTTCAAATAGTAATGACAGACACTCCTACGAATACGAAAAAGTAAAAGAAGGAGAATTGGCTTTGAACTATTTAAAAACATATAAGAATTCAGCAAAATCATTAAATGCAAGCCTTAGTTCTTCCATTGAAAAAGGTAGGCAAAATACCGATATTTACACTACTGCATTGGATATAGATCGTAAAATAATAGGTGCAATGCAAACTCAGCTTACGCATAACTATGAAGACGGAGTGATAACCAATGCTAGTTTGGATTATAGTATTCCTACTTCTGAAATGGGGGTGATTGAAACTGGATACAAAGGTTTATTTAGATCCATTAAAACAGATTTCTTGACTGCTGATAAATTAAATGATGCCTATATCACAAATATAGGCTCTAGTAATATTTTTAATTTTAACGAACAGGTTCAAGCGCTCTATTTCCAATACCATAACACAAGCAATATAAAAGGTAAAGAGTCTAGTTGGAATTATGCAACTGGTATAAGGGCTGAGCAGGTTTCAAATAATGGAGAGACAAATACTCAAAGCACTCGTTTTTCAAATAATTATTTAAAGTTATTTCCAACAGCCCATTTAGCCTATAATTTTAATCAAAAAGAAAGCATCAAACTAAGTTATGGCAAAAGAATTAATAGGCCAGGCCTAGGCCAATTAAACCCATTTATTGACATTACCGACATTTTAAGCCCACATAGTGGAAATCCAAATTTAAAACCAGAAATTATTGATGCCTATGAGTTATCATTCAATAACGGAACATCCAAACTAAATTTTATTACTAGTTTATTTTATAGACACTCTATAAATGCTATACGTTCTTTTTACATACAACAAACTAATGGTGCCATATTAAACACCCCCATGAATATTGGCAATACTGATAATTATGGAATTGAATCCATGATGATTGGAAAGCTTTCCCCTTTCTATGACTACAACTTAAGTGCAACTATTTTTAAGCAAAAAATTAATGGAAGTAATATTATCAATGACGGAGTAAATAGTGGAACCAATTGGAGTGGAAAAATAATCAATAATTTTAGCTTAAATAGCTCAAGCAAACTTCAAATAATTGCTAATTATATATCACCTAGAACTACACCGCAAGGTGAAACTTTTTCAATGTATAATGTAGACTTTGGATTACAAAAAAAACTAGGTAAGAGTAATTTTAAATTGAATTTTATAATTGTAGATGCTTTAAATACACTCAAAAGTGGATACAACACACAAACCTCAACCTTTGTAGTGTTCCGTTCTCAAAAGTCTGATACAAGGGCCTTTATGATAACGCTAGCTTATTCTTTCAAGACTGTATTGAAAGACAAAATGCTTGAAAATAAATTTAATGCAGAGTATTAATTGAATGTCTATTAAATTCAATACACCGCAGCTTACGGGCCAGCTTTAGCCTTTTTGAGACACTTACCTTGCTTATTTAGTTTAATAAAAAAAAACCGCCCCAATTGGGGCGGTTTTTTTTTATTACTTACTTAGGCTTCTATTTTCTAAGCCTAAGTTTATCTTATTTTCCGAAGATATAACGAATACCTAATTGTGCTGTCCATACATCAAATACAGATGCGTTTTTGCTAAAAGTATTTTTAATTAAACCAGTAGTACCATCAGCAAATTTCTCTGTAGCTAATTTGTAAGTAGGCTCATTAGCAACAACTGATTGGAATGCTAACACACTTGGATTGGTTGCTCTTTCAGATACACCCCATTTGTCGTTCAACATGTTTCCAAAGTTTAAAATATCTGCTCTAATTTGAATCGTGTTACGCTTACCTTTTACATTTACAAAAATATCTTGTACTATAGATAAGTCAAAACGGTGTAACATATTAATGAATACAGCGTTTCTTTCTGCATATTTACCAACACGTGATTTTAAATAATCATCTTGATTGATATACGCACCGAAAGCAGCTTGTTGCTCTGCTTCAGTATAGGTTCTTGTACCTACTACCAAAGGTAAAAACTTGACACTTGAAGCGGACTGAGGTACGAAAATTAATTCATTACCATTGACTCTGTCTCCATTCATATCACCACTAATTGTGTAAGAGAATGGGTTACCTTGGTTCCCAATGTATCCAATAGATATAGAAGTTGCGCCACCACCTGCGTTCTTACCATACTCTAATCTATATCCAAATACACCCACCAAACGATTTGGTGAAACAAAGTCAGAATTAGATAAAGATAAATCGTTATTACCATTAATTGATCTAGCAGAAGTCCAGCTACCTGATGCAATTGAACCTGCACTCATAAAGTCTTTAGCATTTGATGTAGTCCATGCAAAAGATCCAAACAATCCTTTATTATATGGTAACTCTAATTTAAAAGTCAAAGAGTTAAAGTAAGTGCTATTTTTAGATGTTAGTACGATACCATTTGATACGTTATCATTTACTCTTACACCAGCATCAGTTCTTGCAAATTGACTTCTTGTATCCACCCCTGCAAAATTTCCAGTAGGTACATCTAAGTTGGCATTATAATAATGAACTGCGTTTATATTGCTATTGTAAATACCTTCAATGGTTCCAATTAAGCCATAAGGTAATTTTTGATCTATAGCGATATTCGTTTTCCAAACTTGAGGAAACTTATAATTTTTATCAGTAAACGCTAAGTCAAATGTAGAAGGTAAAGTGGGTGTTGAAGGAGTATAGTATTGAGCAGGATTAGGAGTAAATCCGTACTTAGTTGCTCCTTTGTTATCACTGTCAATATATCCTGTTAACACACCATTGTTACCCACTTG
>CANHOY010000198.1 GCA_947462495.1 Bacteroidota bacterium | reverse complement strand
TGCATACCTAAATTGTGCGCAGTTTTATGAATATGTAACCATTCGTCTCCCGTAGCTTTATCTGCACAAATTATGGTTCTAATTTCTGGATGAAAAATTTCTGCACCGCCGCCTGGTAAAGAATCCAATCCAGCTTCGTGGGCTAATTTCATTCCTTCTTCGGTACTTAGTTTTGCTTTGCGGAACATATAATCTAATTCCACAGGAGTGAATCCTTTAATATGTAAATCGGGTCGATGCGCTTTAATCGCTTTTAATAAAGTGATGAAAAATTCTAAAGTTAATTTAGGATGTACTCCACCCACGATATGCACTTCGGTAACCGGTTTGCCATCGTAAGATTTAACAATGTCCATCATTTGATCAATGGTTAATTCCCAACCTTCTTCTTTATGTGCATATAATTTAGAGTAAGAACAAAACTTGCAGGAGAAAACGCAAACATTGGTAGGCTCTATATGAAAGTTTTTATTGAAGTAGGTAGTATCGCCGTGTAAGGATTCTCTTTTCCAATTCGCTAAAGCACCTACATAAGGAAGAGGGGCTTTGTCAAATAAATAAACGCCCTCATCAAAACTGATGCGTAGGTTGTGAATTATTTTATTTCCAATTTGTTGTAAGAGATTGTCTTTTTCGGCAGCAATTATTATTTCAATATTTCCAGTACCCATAGCCCACTTTATTTAGAGCACAAAGTTACCAATTATCCTAATAATTATTGAATTATTACGGCTAATAAAAATCATCATTCTGTTTAACTATCCTATTAAAATACCCGCAATACTGGCCGATAAGTAGGAGGCAAGGGTACCACATAAAAGTGCTTTCAATCCTAGTTCTGCTAAATCTTTACGACGGGAAGGGGCTAATTCTCCAATACCTCCAATGAGCATGCCCACGCTGCTAAAATTGGCAAAGCCACATATGGCAATACTTACGATAAGCAATCCTTTTTCTGTTATAATTGGAACCACTTTGCTTGTTAAACTTTTAAAAGCAACAAATTCATTAATGGTTAATTTTTGTCCCAAAAGGGTAGCCGCATTTTGAATGTCGGTAGAAGGAATGCCCATGGCCCAAGCCATTGGGTAAAATAATTTACCAAAAAGAAAATTTAAACTCAAGTTCAAATTTGGGTTAAATAAATGTCCAATAGACAGCATACACCAATCAATCATAGCAATTAAAGCAATAAAACCAATCAACATTGCAATGACGTTCATAGCTAATTTAAAACCATCACCAGCACCATGCGTTATGGCGTCAATGGTATTGCTGTATTGACTTTTTACTTCTAGTGTTACTTTTCCCATGGTTTGGGAAACTTCTGTTTCAGGAAAAACAATTTTAGCAATGACTAAAGCACCAGGTGCTGCCATCAAACTGGCCGTAATTAATTTAGGTGCTAAATCCATCCCAGCTTGTGCACCCATATTGGCATATACAATTAATATACCACCTGCTATACAGGCTAAGCTACCACTCATGCTAGCCAAAATTTCACTTTTAGTCATAGTCGCTAAATAAGGACGTATCATAATTTGTGCTTCTACTTGTCCTACAAAAGCACTAGCGACATTGCTTAATGCTTCTGCACCACTTACGCGCATAATGAAATTCATGGCTTTAGCCACCACGGCCACAATTTTTTGCATAATTCCAAAATGATAAAATAAAGCTACCAACACACAAACTAAAATAATAGTTGCTGTAACATTAAAGGCAAATACAAAACCACCGTTGGCAAAATCGGCCACACCGGTTGGGGTAGTAGCAGCCACACCACTATATACAAATGCCGCACCTGCACGCGCAAATTGTTCGATCTTACCCATGCCTCTTCCTAATAATTGAAAAAAACTAGTGATTATAGGAATCTTTAAAATCAAAAATCCGATGGTTAATTGAAGCAATAAGCCACTCGCCACCAAACGGTAATTGATGTTTTTTTTATTATTGGAGAATAAAAAAGCGATCATTAAAATAATTACAATTCCAATAAGGCCTTGAAATCTGTCCATAGGGTTGATTTGAAATAGGAAGATAAAAAAAAATAGGCAAACTTTGCCTATTTTAAAATTCATTAGAAGTAGAGAAATACTACAAATGCGACTGTATCTTCTTATCAAGCACTGCTTTAGGCACTGCTCCAATTTGTTTGTCTACCACTTGACCACCTTTTACAAATAAGATGGCTGGGATAGAAGTGATACCAAAGTTCATACTTAAGGTAGGATTCACATCTACATTTACTTTACCAATATTTACTTTGCCTTCATACTGTGTTGCTAATTCTTCAATAACTGGTCCAATAGCTCTGCAGGGTCCACACCATTCTGCCCAAAAATCAATAACAGTTAATTTATCGCTTTCCATTACAGTAGTTTGGAAATTGGCATCTGTGAATTCTAAACTCATATTTTATATTTTTATTGTTTTATTAGTTCTGTTGTTACTAGATCAAAAATAGTTCCAAACCCTGATACCTGCCTATTTGACTTTTCCACTTTATAATTAGTCATTGGGGACAAATTATATGGCAGGCATTCGGACTAGGTGACCAAATTAACCTGCACGTTCAACTCAGGGTTGCTGTCTAAGAATTGCACCAAATCATCGTTCATTAAAAAGCCTTTTTCAAAAGTGAGCAAACTAAAGGCCAATTGCTCAATGGGCTCAACGAAAGTCATTTTAAAGGAGGACTTACCTGGGTTTTGTTTTAAGTTCTTTTCAAAAAACTGAATCATTCCAGCATTTAGGTTGGCAGGATGTAAGCTAATTTCAATAGATCTGGTTTGTACCTGCTTGACTGTTTCCAATAAAGACATCAGAACAATCTTAAATTCGAATTGATTGGATTGATTGTACCTGGTTCTAAAAGATCCATTAATAAAAATCTTTTGACCTACTTCGAGGTAGTTCTGAAATTTTACATAATCCTCACTCCAAAGTAAAAAGTCGGTTTTGCCAGTGAAATCTTCAATCACAAAAGAACCAAAGTTCTTACCTGTTTTAGTAACTCTATGCTGTACGTCGGTTATCAGGCCTGCCAATTTAAATTGTCTACCTAACTGATTGGGATACATACTCAAACTATCCCTTACCTCATTAAAAGAATTAATAGGAGTAAATTGATAATGTCGCATTTCAAAGCCAAAATGATCC
>CANHOY010000197.1 GCA_947462495.1 Bacteroidota bacterium | reverse complement strand
GGAGTCATGGGTACCTGACCTGGATATTTTTTCCCATTGACTACTATAGGACCATACATTCCTCTTAATACAATTTTAATAAGACGCTCTTCACTACCTACTACCCAATTAGATTCATTTAATGGAGGAAAGCCAGAGGCTGATAAACCTTTTCCATTGGGTTGATGACAAGTATTACAAAATCCATCTCTTAAATAAATTTGTTTCCCCATTTTCATTGCCTCAGAATTCATTTCACCTGCTTTTGGTTTTTCTACTATTGGTTTTGGCACCACCATATTGTGTCCCTCTAAATGTGCAACGGCAGCTTGTTGTGGTTTTAGCATCCAGCTATCTAATGGTTTTTTAGCCGCTTCTCTTTCAATAAGTAGCCCTTTTTCTTTAGATAACCAAGAGGCAGCCACAATAGCTTCTAATCTTACGCGGCTATTTTCATCTTTCGCGGCGTTCATTAATAAGTTGGAGTAATCCGGTAATTGTTTTTCATTAAAACGAACTACTTCTACCGCAGCAGCTCTTACTTTATAATCTTTTGCGTTTAATAATTGGTGAAGTAATGGTTGATCAATTTTATTTTGTCCCCAACTAATCCATAGGGCTTCCATTAGTAACTTTTCATAATTAGGTGCTGATTTATCTAATTGTGCGATCCATGTTTTTAATTTAGGCAACACTTCTGTAGCAGGGTGCGCGCGCAATTCACGGCGTGTTCTATACTTCGTTCTATATTCTGGTAAAGTAAGATTCGCTAATAATTCTTCTACTGTTGCGCCAGCCACTTTTGCTGGAACAACCAGTGGGCGTGATGGATAAGTGATGCGATAAATACGACCATGTTCATGATCTCTTAATGGATCACGTGCATTGTGTTGCATATGACCAATTAAAACATTGTGCCAATCTGCAATATACAAAGAACCATCAGGTGCAAATTCTAAATCAACAGGACGAAAATTAAAATCAGAGGAGATCATGATATCTTGTCTAAATTTACTTTTGTAGCCTGTTCCATCCTCCAACATTTGATGTTGTTTAGTTCCTAAAAAACCAATCGTATTATTGATCAACATATCACCTTGAACATTGTCAGGAAAATGTCTGCTTGAAATAAATTCAATGCCAGAAGTGGGTCTCACTTTTTGACTTTCTTCAATAATATTAGCTGGCTTTGGATTGGCTTCTCCATATCTTGATTTAATAGTACCTGGCATCATCCAGGTTACATCTGGTCCAGAAGTTTCTGCATAAAATACTTGCCCCCATTCATCAAATGCAATTCCCCAAGGATTAGGTATAGAAAGCTGTGCAATACGATCAAGTTTTTTATTTTTAGGATCATATCTAAAAAAGCCTCCATTGGTTCCGCGAACGGGACCATAAGAAGTTTCAATATCATTTACTAAAAAAACACCTTGGCCCATATAAATAGCACCCGATGGATCGGTGGTATAAGCATGATGTGCATGGTGCGTATCATGGTCATCAAATCCACTTAATAATATTTCTTTGGTATCAGCTTTATCATCTCCATTAATATCTTTTAAAATAATTAGGTCCGTTCCTTGCGAAACATAAACGCCTTCGGGCGCTAATTCAAAACCAAGTGGAAGTTGAAGCTGGTCTGCAAACGTAGTTTGTTTGTCTGCTACACCATCACCATTGGTATCTTCTAAAATAATTATTTTGTCATTGGGCTTTGGATCACCTGGTCTCCAATGCGGATAAGTGGGCATTACCGCAACCCATAATCTTCCTTTATTATCAAAAGAAATTTGAACCGGTTTGGCTAAATCTGGAAATTCTTTTTCAGAAGCAAACAAGTTTATTTTATAACCAGGCGCCATGGTAAATTTACTAATGGCCTCTTGACCATATAAATACTTTGCCTCTTCCACTTTTCCTGTAGGTTTAAAATTAGATTGAACAGCAGGAAGGCTAGATGTTTTTGCATCTGCAGCATCTAGGTCCATTTTTTTTCCTTTAGCTGCCATCCAAATTGCCGTATCGCGAATTAACGTCATCTCTCTTATCTTTTTTAATTCCGCCGGATAGTTGGCTGGGCCAAATGGATCATAACGACGACCAAATACATGTACACCATTGGGTGCCTTAAAATCATTATGCCATAGCCAATTTTTTTCATTCACAGCCTCTAAAACCATTGCGCGATTAGACGCTGCTACTACAGGTGCTTTTCCAAAAACGGCGTCCACTAAAAACGGAGAGAATTTTTTATAGCCTTCGTCATTTAATTGAGAACCATCTATTGTTAAATCGGTTGCCGTATTTTCCAACCAGGTTTTGGTAGGCGTGAAGGCATCAATAAAAAGCACACCATATTTCATGGCTACTTGTTTCATAGCCTCTTTATACAATTGAAGGTTTTGATTTTCTACTTTACCATTAGGAAGATCAAATTTTGTAGAAAGATCTTCAAAAGCAATAGGAGATACAATGGCTAATTGTGGTTTTGATTCGCCATTGTATTTTTGTTTTAAGGTATGTTTTATAAACGCGTCTAATTCTGCCTTGTAATTTTCTAGACCACTTACTCCTTGAAAAGATTCATCATAACCAAACATGGCTATAATAATATCTGCTTTGTGCGAGGAAATCCAAGCATCTGGATAATCTAAAAAACCTTCTGTTTCTGGATTGTTGGCTAATTCGGTTTGAAATTTTTCAGCACCTGGAAAAGCCCAAGGAGTGGGACGTGCAGAGTGGGGTCTAAATCCGGGTGTGTTTCCGCCGTCACACATATTTCGTATATATAATTCATTGTCTGGATATCGAAGCTGTAATTCGGTTTCAAAATATCCAAAGTTCGTCATTCGAGAGCCTAAATTATTACCCACTAAAATAATATGTGCTCCTTTGCTTATGGTAAGACTAGGAGGTGCAGCGGGTTTAAAAGCCAATAAGGCAAACAATACAAAACCGATGGCTACGAATACCATTTGTTTTAAGTTCAAACTTTTAATTGTATTCATTTTATTCGGTTGATGGATGATAAGTTTAAAAAATTTATTTTACAACAAGGTCTGGATTACGAGGGCCAAAGTGTTTTAAAATTACAATGGGATCGGTCGAAGAGTGATTGATAATTTTTACGCCTTCTTTTGCCGCAGATTCACTGATAAAAAATTCATCATTTGTTAATTGACCATATCTAATTAGTGCAGGTGTTTCAATATCCCAAACACCCATCTTGCCATGACCCTGCAT
>CANHOY010000196.1 GCA_947462495.1 Bacteroidota bacterium | reverse complement strand
CATTGGGATATAAGCCCTGATCTAAATGTTGGATAGCTGCGTGAACTTCTTCTTTTTGTGCGGAAACGCCGCGTTGAGCATACAATGACATTTATCTAAATTGGTTTGTCTTACAAAGGTACAATTGTTTTACATTTGTGCCATATTTAGCAGTATTAAATGAAGATTCACTACGATATAAAAAAAATGCCCTCCTTTAGGAACGCCATTGTGACTACAGGAGCCTTTGATGGCGTGCATATTGGGCATCAGAAGATAATTAGAAGGATGCAAGAAATTGCCAAAGAAATAAACGGAGAAACGGTTATTGTAACTTTTCACCCACATCCAAGAAAGGTGATCTCCTCAATCCCAGGCGAAATTAAACAATTGACCAGCCTTGAAGATAGAATTGAATTATTACAACAAAGTGGGATAGACCATTTAGTCATAGTTAATTTTGATTACCAATTCTCCAATTTAACTGCCACACAATACATAAAAGACTTTTTATTGGATCATTTTCATCCCCATACAATTATCGTAGGATACGATCATCGTTTTGGTAATGGAAGAAATGGAAATTTTGAATTATTAAAAGAAGCAGGCGAATCCATGAACTTTAAAGTGGAACAAATAAATGAACAATTAGTCAATGATGAAATTGTTAGTTCCACACATATCAGAAATTACTTAGTAGATAAAAATATAATTAAAGCCAATGAATTATTAGGTCACCCCTATTCATTCGAAGGGTTTGTAGTAAGAGGTAAGCAATTGGGAAGAACCATTGGATTTCCTACAGCCAATTTACACATTAACAATGAAGAAAAATTAATACCCAACGACGGCGTTTATGCCGTAAAGGTAAAGGGCGATTGTTGTGATGATACTATATACGGAGGTATGATGAATATTGGCGTAAGACCTACCGTAGATGGACATAAAAAAGTAATTGAAGTCCATATTTTCAATTTCGATAAAGATATTTACGAACAAAATTTAACCGTCTTGGTTTTTGATTTTATAAGAGGTGAAGTGAAATTCAATGGATTAGACGCTTTAAAAGAACAATTGAATAAAGACAAAATTGCAGCAGCCGCTATTTTACAGAAGTATCCATAATTTTAATCACCAATTCTTTTAGCAAATCTGCATCTGTATTGTCTGCGTCCTGAATACCCAAAACTCTTAGGTTGTATTCGTGAATCAATAATAAAATGTGTTCCACTTTTTTATAGGAGTATTGCCTAAGTGCCGCCAAGTATATTTTTACTGCAAAATAACTTACCCCTACCTCACTCATAATTCTTTTTTCATCCGTAGTGCCTAATCCATAGATAGCATAAATTTTACTAAAAAAAGCATACAGAGTAGGTAAAATCAACTGAATGGGCGCGGCTTTACTATTGGATTCAAAATATTGAATCATTCTAATGGCTTTGGCAAAATTTCTTTGTGCTACTGCTTCTTGAAACTCGAATGCATTGTATTCTTTACTAATTCCAATATATTTTTCAATATCATCCTCCGTCATTTTTTTACGGTCGCCTAAATTTACAATTAGCTTCTCGAGTTCATTTTGTATTCGGCTTAAATCGTTGCCAATATGATCTACAATAATTTGAACGGCTTTGGGACTAATTTGATACCCACGTTGTCCCACCCATTCCGTAACCCATTCAGGCAACTTACTATCATACATTTTTTTTGTACTCACCACTACCGCCTTCGTTTTTAAGGCCTTGGCTAATACCGAGCGACCGTCCACATTTTTATCTTTATGGGCTACAATTAAAATAGTAGAACTAAGCGGATGTTCAATATAGGATAACAATTTATCCAACTGATTCATATGTTGCGCTTCCTTAATAATGACCACTTGCCTTTCTGCAAAAACAGGGTATCGTTTGCAAGCATTCATTATTTCAGTCCAATCGGCATCTTTACCATAAAATATAGTCAAATTAAATGCCTGTTCTGCTTCCGGTAATAATTTTTTTTCAGCATAGTCTACCAACTGGTCAATATAAAATGGTTCTTCCCCTTCCAGCCAATAAACAGCATCGAAGACATTTTTTTGCCAATTGGCTATGATTTTAGAAGTGGGCATATTCAAAGATAAAGATAAGTCTTCCTAAAAATACTAAATAGTAGTTTTTTGACTTAAAGTCAATTGTATAAAGACTATTAGATGGCATATATATGAAATTTGTCAAATTTTGTGTATCTTGCACACCAACAAAAAACATCTTTATGAGCAATGAAACCTCCAACAACAGTAGTAAAATTACTATTGGCATTTTAGTGGTTGCCCTTATCGGTTCTTGGATATATTTTAATAGTTCCAAAACAGAAATCATTAACACCTATGATAACAAAGTAGCTGTCATTGATAGTGCTAAATCACAAATTCAATCTGAATTTATAGCCATAGCTGCAAAAGCAGATTCTTTAACACAACAAAATACCACTTTACAAGGTGACCTTTTGGAAAAATCTACTCAAATTCAAAAATTAAAAACCAATATTGGTAATATCTTACGTAAGCAAGATGCGACTGATAAAGAATTGGTTGAAGCCAAAACATTAATTGCAGAATTAAATGGTAAAGTTACTGGCTTATTTGCCGACTTAACCAAAGCGCAAGCAGAAAACAAAGATTTATCTGCTAAAAACGAGGTATTAACTACTACAAATAGTACTTTAAACACCAACTTAACAGCTACTCAAAAAGAGAAAGAAAGATTACAAGATATAGGTTCTACTTTACACGCTTCTTCTTTCAACATCCAATCTTTAAGAATTAAAGAAGATGGAACTGAGAAAAAAACAAACAATACAAAAAGAGCCAATACTCTTCGTTTGTCATTCATAATTGATAAAAATAAGATTACCCCTTCTGGTGCTCAAGAGCTTTATGTGTGTATTACAGGTCCTGATGGAATTGCATTTTCAACAGGCGGCAAATTCAACACCAGAGAAGATGGCAACAGAGAATATGCTAATAAAATTTCTGTTCAATATGAACAAAATAAAGAGTTAGGCGTAAATTATGATATCAAACAAACCAAGACACTAGTTGAAGGAGATTACAAAATTGAAGTGTACCACAATGGTTTTAAAATTGGTGAAGGGAAAACTAGCTTGAAGAAAGGTTTATTTTAAGAGTTTACACTTCTACTGCCTGCAGTATAAAAGTATAAAGGAAAGGCCTCCCATTAAACCGGGAGGCCTTTCCTTTAT
>CANHOY010000195.1 GCA_947462495.1 Bacteroidota bacterium | reverse complement strand
ATGCCTCCTGCTAATGTGATGGTTTCCATATTTTTTATATGAATTAAATTATAGGGTGTCTCTCGGGCCACTAATATCAATTTTCTTCTTTCTTTTAAAATAACATCAGCCGCCCTAGTGACTAAATCGTCACTCATTCCGCTAGCTATTCGCCCTAGTGTCCCCATGCTACATGGAACTACGATCATTGTGTTGAATAGAGCCGAACCTGAGGCAAAAGGGGCATTGAAGTCGTTTTTATGATAAAAAGTAAATGGGTATTGGGTGTAATCTTGATGGCCTAATTCTGTTTCCCATACTATTTTAGCATTATCACTCATTACAATACCCACGGCCTCATATTGATTGGGCATATCTACTAAACAATCCAATAAAGATTTTGCATAAATGGCCCCACTAGCACCCGTTATGGCAATGACAATTTTATTCATACAGTATTAACAAAAATAGGCACTAATTGTTGAATTCTAAACAGCCCAAGTATTTGCAGCTTAAATCTTGCATAAGATGGATTTTTATAATTAATTTACAGCAACCTTTTTGTGCTTAAAGCTAAGTATGGATTGATCCATCGTTTTTATGCAGGAGATAGGGAAAATATATTTTTTAAACTAATAAGAGCGCCAAAACATGGATTTATTTTCAATAAAAAACAAGGTAATTATAGTTACAGGGGGTACAGGGGTACTTGGGGGCAGTTTTGTGATAGCGCTTGCCGAACAAGGGGCGACCGTAGTGCTAATAGGTCAAAACGAAGCCATTGGTAACGAAAGAGTAGCTGCTTTGAAAAAGCAAGGTAAAGAAGCTTTATTTGTGGCAGCCAATGTATTGCAAGAAGCCGATTTAATAAATGCTAAAAATACCATAATTGAAAAATATGGGAAAATTGATGGTTTAGTGAATGGAGCTGGCGGAAACTTGCCGGATGGAATATTGCCACCGGGCGAAGATGTTTTTAAAATGAATATAGAAGGCATGAAAAAAACAATGGACTTAAATTTATGGGGAACCATTTTGCCTGTTCAAGTTTTTGGTCCTGAAATTGCTAAAACGGGATCGGGTAGTATTGTAAATATCTCTTCGGTGAATGCTAAAAGAACAGTGACTAGGGGATTGGGCTATAGTATGGGAAAAGCAGCGATTGACTTGTACACCAAATGGTTTGCAGTTGAAATGGCTAATCGCTATGGAGATAAAGTGAGAATTAATTCCATTATGCCCGGATTTTTTCTGACCAAACAAAATAAAAATTTATTAACCAATGAAGATGGAAGTTTAACCGAAAGAGGAAACTTAATCATAAAAAATACACCCTTTAAAAGATTCGGAAATCCAGATGAGTTAGTGGGCGCTTTGGTGTGGTTGTTGAGTGATGCATCAAAATTTGTGACTGGTATGGATATTGGGGTAGATGGAGGCTTTACCATTAATTCTGGAGTTTAACTATTAATATAATGTATAAAAATTGTCCTTCTTATCAATCTGTTGGTTATAATATGGAACAAACCATGCGTTGGTATGGTCCAAAGGATCCAGTAAGTTTATCTGACATCAAGCAAGCGGGTTGTTCGGGAATAGTCACAGCACTTCATCATATACCCAATGGGGAAGTTTGGACTATAGAAGAAATTAATACAAGAAATAATTTAATTGAAGCCATGGGACTTAAGTGGAGTGTAGTGGAAAGTATTCCAGTACATGAATCTATTAAAACCCAAACCGGTCTTTTTAATAAGCATATTGAAAATTATAAACAAAGCATTCGAAATTTAAGTCAATGCGGTATTTCAATTGTGACCTACAATTTTATGCCTGTGATGGATTGGACGAGAACCAATTTAGCATTTCCGGTGGAAGATGGATCTTTGGCAGTAAGTTTTGAAATGTCCGCTTTAATTGCATTTGATTTATTTATATTAAAAAGAAAGGATGCGGAAAAAGAATATACTAAAGAGCAAATGGAAGCTGCTAAAAATAAATTTGAAAATGCAACAGAAGAAGAAAAAAATAGAATAAAAGCAAATATTATCAAAGGCTTGCCAGGAAGTGAAGAAAGCTTTACCATAGAAGAATTTGCTACTGCTTTAAAAACCTATGATGGAATAGACGCAGCTGTCTTAAGAAAAAATCTAATCTATTTTTTACAACAGGTGGTACCTGTGGCCGAAGAAGTGGGTGTTAAAATGGTTATCCATCCAGATGATCCACCTTATCCAATTTTGGGTTTACCCAGAGTGGTAAGTACAGCAGCTGATTTAGAAATGTTATTTACGGCGGTCCCTTCTTTAAGTAATGGATTGTGTTTTTGTACCGGATCCTTTGGAGTAAGAGCTGATAATGATTTGCCAGCGATGGTCAAGCAATTTGGTCCAAGAATCAATTTTTTGCATTTAAGAAGTACCAGAAGAAATGAAGTAGGTGATTTTTTCGAAGACAATCATTTAGAAGGGGATGTAGATATGTATGCAGTGATCAAGGAAGTGGTCGATATCATGCAAGAGCGAAAAATAAGTATTCCTATGCGACCCGATCATGGGCATCAAATGTTAGATGATTTAAAAAAGGTAACCAATCCAGGGTATTCTGCCATAGGAAGATTAAGGGGCTTGGCAGAACTAAGGGGCTTGGAATTGGGTATTTTAAGAAGTAAAAATAATTAGTAAAAAGTAGGAATAATAAAAATAATTGCATGGCAGTAGCAAAAAACAATACCATTATCAATGATTCTTTTTTATTAGAGAGTCAATTAGCGAATCAATTGTATCATAATTATGCTGCGGGGTTGCCCATAATAGATTACCACAATCACTTATCTGCGAAAGATATTGCACAAAATAGAAATTTTAAAACCATTACGGATATTTGGCTTAAAGGGGATCATTATAAGTGGAGAGCCATGCGAGCGCTGGGGGTTTCGGAAAAATTTATTTCAGGGAAATCCAATGATGAACAAAAGTTTTTAGCATGGGCAAATGCTTTGCCACAAACTTTGCGTAATCCACTTTTCCATTGGTCTGTCATGGAATTAAAAAATACATTTGGGATAGATGCCTATTTAAATGAACAAAATGCTTTGTCTATTTATAAAAATACCAATAAGCAATTGCAAAAAAAGGCTTTAAGTACCAAAGGTATATTAACTCATTATAAGGTGGAGTTAGTGGGGACCACTGATGATCCCTGTGATGATTTAAAATACCATCAAAAAATTGCCAAGGAAAAATTTCCTAT
>CANHOY010000194.1 GCA_947462495.1 Bacteroidota bacterium | reverse complement strand
TAAAATTAATATCCCCTCCGCCACCAGTTACAGATAAATAATGTCCTGCTCCATAAATATGCGGCCCTACAAAAACTCCTTTATTGATGGCATTTCTAATTTCTAAATTGGCATAACCAACGTCTTCGTCTCCTGCCACACGTAAGGCGGTCCATCCTGCTGAAAGTAATTCCTGCACTGCTTTTAAGCCAGTTAAAGTTTTAGCCGATGAGCTCGCACGTAAATGTCCTACTTGATAATCATCAGAGCTATTGTCTGGATGCACATGGGCATCAATCAATCCAGGTAAAATGGTGTAGTCGCCTAAATCAATGACTGCATATTCTTTGCCATACTTACTAGCATTTTCTTTTTTATCAATCGCAATAATTTTATGGTCATTAATGATAATGGCGGGATTAGTAATTACTTTTCCAGTACCATCAATTAATTTTTTTGCAACTACAATAGTTTTTTGACTAAAAACATTTAAACTCACTATTAATAGGGCAAAAATACTTACAACTTTTTTCATGCTATTCATTTTTTCACTTCCTCAATTTAGATAAAAAATTAAGCAACTGCTCATTTGTGTTGCTAACTTTATTATATTTAAAGTACGGGAAATTGTGCACAAAATTAAATATTACCTTTTATGACAAAACCTTTTTTATCGCTGGAGCAAATAGAAGCCTATCATAGAGACGGATATGTTATTGTAAGGAATTTTTGTTCCCAACAAGAAGTAGATAAGTTGTATTCCACTGCTCTACAAGACAATGCCATGGCAAATAATGCGCTTGATTTGAATGATCAGACAGGCAAAAAAACAAAGCTTTCATTGTGGTTTACACCGGGCAATGATGTTTTTGGCTATTTAACCAGAAGTGAACGCATGGTCAATTCGGTTGGTCAGTTATTAGAGCATAAGTCTCCGGTTTGTCATTTTCACTCCAAACTCATGCAAAAAGAACCTAAAGTGGGTGGGGCATGGGAATGGCATCAGGATTATGGGTACTGGTATAAAAATCAGTTTATGTTTCCGGATCAATTAATAAGTGTAATGGTGGCTTTGACTGCTGCCAATAAAGAAAATGGCTGTATTCAAGTGATCAAAGGATCACATAAAATGGGTCGTGTCAATCATGGATTTGCGGGTGAACAAGTTGGGGCAGATCAGGTTATGGTAGATAATGCATTGAAAACCATGGACTTAGTTTATGTAGAGATTAATCCTGGAGATGCCCTTTTCTTTCATAGTAATATTTTACACCGTTCCGAAGCCAATGTATCGGATAGCCCAAGATGGTCCATTATTTCCTGCTATAGTACACAATCTAATTTAGCTTATAATGAGCATTCTAACTCTTGGCATACACCCATTGATATAGTTCCAGATGAAGCATTGTTGCATTGGGAATCTAGTTCACTTTCTGGGGCCGATTTTTTGAAAAAAGAAAATGATCCTGCGTTGAAAGAAACAGGTTGGGAAAAGTAGAAAAATAATTCATTTTAAGGGCCATTTTTTTTAATTACTACTAATATATTTCTTAGTTTTATACGCTACAAAATTGAAAATAAATGGCTTAGCTATTTATTTATAAAATGTATATTATATGTATTTATTAGGAATTGATATAGGCACTTCTTTTATTAAATTGTCTTTAGTAGATGCATCTACTCAAAAAAGCATTGTAACGGTTCAATATCCAGATACCGAAAATGCCATTATTTCAAAACAAACTGGTTGGGCAGAACAATCACCTAATACTTGGTGGGAGCAAGTGCAACAAGGGGCTTTAAAACTTCATGCCGCCGCCTCAAAAATTAATGCCAAATACGACCCTCAAGCGATCGCGGCTATTGGTATTGCCTACCAAATGCATGGCTTGGTGTTGGTAGATAAAAATCAAACTGTTTTAAGAGATAGTATCATTTGGTGTGATAGTCGTGCAGTAGAATATGGTAACAAAGCTTTTGATACTATTGGTCATGAAAAATGTTTGGCCCATTTATTAAATTCTCCAGGAAATTTTACAGCTGCGAAATTAGCTTGGGTGAAAAAAAATGAACCAGCGGTCTATCAACAAATTCATAAAATAATGTTGCCTGGTGATTTTATTGCTATGAAACTCACTGGAGATATCACTACTACTGTCTCCGCATTATCAGAAGGTATTTTTTGGGATTTTAAAAACAAAGAAATTTCTAAATCGGTATTGGAATATTTTGGATTTGATGCTTCTTTTTTTCCAACCATTCAAGAAGTATTTAGTCATCATGGTGCTTTGCAAACTTCAGTCGCTACTGCATTACAATTAAAAGCAGGCATTCCCGTAACCTATAAAGCAGGAGACCAACCCAATAATGCCCTTTCTTTAAATGTATTAGCTCCAGGTGAAGTAGCTGCTACGGCAGGCACTTCGGGGGTTATTTATGGAGTGGGTGATACCTTATCTTATGATCAACAATCTAGAGTGAATAGTTTTGCGCATGTAAATCACACTGTTGATAACAATAGAATTGGAATGCTATTGTGTATTAACGGAACAGGGATTTTAAATAGTTGGGTGAAAAAAATGATTGGTGTCAACTATGATTACAATCAAATGAACCAAGCGGCTTCGGGCATTGAAGCGGGAAGCGAAGGTTTAAAAATATTTCCTTTTGGAAATGGAGCAGAGCGAATTTTTGAAAATAAAATTTTAGGTGCACAATTTTTTGGAATCGATTTAAACAAACATACTGCAGCACATATTTTTAATGCTGCACAAGAAGGAATTGCGTTTGCTTTTAGATATGGCTTAGATATTATGCGTGAAAATAATTTGCAACCTAATATTATTAGAGCGGGATATGCTAATTTATTTTTGAGCAAAGTATTTAGCAATGCATTTGTGAATGCTACTGGTGTGCCTGTTGCTTTGTATCATTCAGACGGAAGCGTGGGTGCTGCTATCGGAGCTGGAATAGGATCGGGTATTTATAAAAATGCTGCCGAGGCTTTTTCAGATTTCAAACCTTTACAAATTATCGAACCAACTAAAGTAAAAGAATACGATGTGCTTTATTTGGACTGGAAAAAACAATTAGAAAAACAGTTACTTAATTATTAAAATATTTACAAAACAATAAAAAATCAATTATATGTCAGTACTACTTGGAGAAAAAGAATATTTTAAAGGCATTGGTGCCATAAAATTTGAAGGATTAAAAAGTGATAATCCATTAAGCTATCGTTGGTATGATGAAAATAAAATGGTGGCAGGAAAATCC
>CANHOY010000193.1 GCA_947462495.1 Bacteroidota bacterium | reverse complement strand
GCTTTCAAGTAATTAAACCAGTCTGAAGCAGAAACAATTTCACCTGCTTTATCCCAAGCGGCGCCCTTATAATAAACTAAGGGTTGATTTGAATTGCTTTGAACTATAGAAAGTAAATGACCTTTAGTTAATGTCATTTTATTTTTAATGGATGGTATGATACAAGCTACTCCTATTGTGCCATCCTTTCCATGAGTAGGCTCCCAATAACCTAATATACCTTGTTGTTCATCTAAGTGCATGGTACCTGCATCTGCCCTTCTTGAAATTCCAATGGCTAATGGAAGTGGTTCGTTCTTATTAAAGGAATACACAACACTTACTTTGTTTAATTGTGCTCCTGCATCTAATGAAATAGATTTTGTAACAGTTACTGCTTCACCATCTACATTCCATGCATCATAGCTTAATTCAAAACTACTTCTGAGTGGGCCATTATCCAATACTTTCCAACTCGAATAATTTTTGGGGTACCAAATAGAATCTTTACTATAAGGGGCAATATCTCCCGCTCCCAAAAAATAGCCAACATGATAATAATCTAATCCATCTCCATTGTCCTCATGGTATTTATTTGTTTTATACCATTCATTGATAACCATTTTTTTAGTTCTTTTAGACCAGACATCGGTACCATATGCGTTTTCATTTGGAGTTTTTTCCAATGCCTTTCCATACATTCTAAATGCAATTTTATCATTTTCCCATGCAAAATCATCTTTACGTTCTGGAACAAATCTGCAATAAGTTTTTGTTTCAAAAACAGGCCTGGTTCCTTTTGCAAGCTGAATAGTTATACTTGCACGAGCAGGGATACTTAGCCGTACTAATAAATGTTGTATGACTTTGCTTCCCTTATATTCATACTGGTAAACAATGGTGGCTTTTGTTTTTTTATTGATAATGACTAATGCTGATGTATCAATATTATTATATTTTGATAAAATGGTATTCCATGGAATTTCAACTACCTCATTATTTCTTTCCATATTAGAATTATTGGTTAACACAATAGTAGCTTGACCAAAAAGTAAAGTGCTAAACAAAATAAAACTTACCACTAAAAAAATATTTTTCATTCAATCAAATTTAATAATCTACAGCGTAGTCTTTTTGAAATGGTTTTCCACTCCACGCTTTTCGTTGCGTCCAGTCCGTGAATGGTTTTGTCCAAAATTCGTGGGTGGCTTCTAATCCTAATGGTAAAAAAGCCAATGAGGTTAAATACATACTGCCTGTATTTGAATAAGAGTCGGTAATGGCTTCCTGTTGATCGCCAACAAAACCAAGTGTAAGCCAGCCTTCCTTTGTAAAAGTACTTGGGATAAAAATATTTTTAAAAACTGCTGTCAATGCAGATCTTACTTGCGCAGGTTCTATGGGTGTAGGCAGTTGATTGTCTAATGCTAATTTGGCTAATGGTTGAAAGGCACCCACTCTGTAGGTGGAAGATCGGCCTACCACGATAAAAGTACCCTCTGGTGAAATAAACCTTTCTTGAAAGGTAGCATAGCGTTGCATTCTTTTATAGGCTATTTCATATTCAGAAGAAGGTATGCGGTTTTTTATTTTATTTACACGCAGTACTTCAACTAACATAGGCTGTATCACAAATCCATTGTAATGATCAAAATGAAATTTTTCCCCATCCGAATACCATCCATCTCCTACATACCAGGATTCTATTTTTTTAATTCCTTTATCTATTCTGTCAGCATCAAATGGCTTATCAATGAATAATAAAAAACTTTCAATCATCGCTGCAAACAAAACCCAATTATTATTAGGAGGTTCTATTTTTCTTAGCTCCGTAAATTCTTTAATATAATTTTCTTTTGTATTTTGACTTAATGGCTCCCACAAAACTTTTGGTGTAGATAAAAGGGCTTGTGCTATAAATGCTGCATCAACCAAAGGCTGTCTATCCTTGGGGTTTCCCCAATATAAATAATCTGAACTATCGGGGTCCACTGCATTCGCTAAACTCTGCAAGCTTTGTTTTCTCAATCTATTTCTAGTTGCTGTTTCTTTTATTGCTTCCTTAGTAGTATTGTCATCAGGTAAAGATAAAAAAGGAGCAATGCCTACTAATAATCTTCCAAATGCTTCCATGTAGGCTACTTGAGTATTTCGGTTGTCCCAGGTGGGACTATAAGCCACTTTCATATTTAACTTTAATTCACCCTTATTCATATTCTCTAAAACAGGAGTAGCTATTTTATCTAAAAGAGCCACCCAGTAAGCACGATCCTCTGCTCCAGTAGTTTCTTTTTGATAATTTGCATTTGTAGTTGCAGCTAAGGTAGTACCTGAAGGGAGTATGCCTAATGTACTTAACAAGGAGGACCACTTTAAAAAATTTCTTCTTTCCATAGGGTTATTTCAATTAATAAAATGGCTTATTTCTTATAGCCCATAGCATTTATTTATTTAAATACCAATCTTTATATCTTTTTAAAGCCTCTAACAAATAGTAATCTGCATAAACTAAAGGCACGTCTATTTCAGAATTCAAGGGCAATGCCCCAACACAATGTTTTATCAAGAAGCCACCATTCTCTCCCACTTTTGCAAGATAGGTATCACTGGATAATGATTCCATCATTTTAACTCCAGCATTTATAAATTCATTTTTTTCCTTCCCGGTGGTGAATTGTCCTAATTCCATTAGTGCAGAAGCGGTAATGGCTGCAGCTGATGCATCTCTATTGGCAAGGGGTTGTTGCCCTGAATCAAAATCCCAGTAAGGCACTTTGTCCTCAGGCATATTGGGATGATGTAAAATAAACTTTGCTATGTTTTTTGCAAAATTTAAGTATTTAATATTTTTTGTATCACGATACATGACAATAAATCCATACAATCCCCAGGCTTGACCACGCGACCAAGCCGATGTATTAGCGGCTCCTTG
Source organism: Bacteroidota bacterium (assembly GCA_947462495.1). Taxonomy (GTDB): domain Bacteria; phylum Bacteroidota; class Bacteroidia; order Chitinophagales; family Chitinophagaceae; genus Sediminibacterium. The sequence goes on along the minus strand of CANHOY010000193.1, from coordinate 348 downwards.
ATGGGTTGCTTTTTTTAATACTTTTCCAGTTTCTTGATCATAATCTACCACATGATATGAACTAAAGTCACTTCTGTAATGATTTTGGATGGTGGTATTGGTATGCGTTTCTGATATGGCTTGGTATTTGGGATCTCCTCCATGTTGGCTTACCCAATTCAACATTTCTAAATTCATCATATTATCAACAATAACAGGACAATTAAAATATGGATTCTTATTCCATGATTGTATGGATTTCATTTTTGGTCTATAACGAGTGGCTAAGGATTCGGCAGATCTAAAAATTATTTTCTTATATTTTTCGTCTTTAAATAATCTGTAGGCATTACCATAGCTACAGTACAT
>CANHOY010000192.1 GCA_947462495.1 Bacteroidota bacterium | reverse complement strand
CCAATGGTTCCATTTTTTTCGAATTCTAGTGCAAAGTAACTACCTATTTGAATTACATTTGCATAAACATTGGAATTTATATTTCCATTAACTAACAATTATTAATTTATGGCTAGGATGATCGTGACCCGGATGAATGATGGATTTGCTTTTAATGCAGTAGATGAAGCCCATAATTCGATGAGATTGGATATTCCTGTTGACCAAGGAGGCCATGGAACAGGACTTAGACCCATGCAAACTTTATTGAGTGCGCTTGGGGCATGTAGCGGTGTAGATATTGTGATGATATTAAATAAACAAAAAGAAACTATTGAATTTTTTGAAATGATCATTGATGGAGAACGCGAAACAGGTAAAGAACCTGCTTTATGGTCTGCCATACATTTGCTTTTTAAATTTAAAGGAACGATGACCAAAGAAAAAGCAGAAAAGGCTTGTGCTTTATCTATAGATAAATATTGTTCTGTAGCTGCCACTTTAAGAGCGGCTGGTGCGGTAATTACCTGGGAGGTGGAAATTGGATAATCGGAAGCCATATAAAAAAGCTTCGAAAGGAAATTAAGTTAGCATTTTAAAATAATTGCATGAAACATAAACAATCAAAATTAATAAGAACAAGAGCGGACCGTACTTCAGAAAAAGAACACTCCTCCCCTTTGTTTTTAACCAGTAGTTTTACTTTTGATAATGCCGAAGATATGCGTGCCGCATTTGCAGATGAAAATGATGACAATATTTATAGTCGTTTTTCTAATCCAACGGTACAAGAATTTGTTGACCGTTTGTGTGTTTTGGAAAATGCAGAAGCAGGTTTTGCAACGGCTTCTGGTATGAGTGCAGTATTTGGTTCTTTTATGGCTTTGCTTAAAAAAGGCGATCATCTTTTATCTTGCAATTCCATTTTTGGAAGTACGCATACGGTAGTATCAAAATATTTACCAAAATACGGTATTGATTATAGTTATGTGGGCGCTAGTGCTTCAGCCGCTGAATGGGAAGCAGCTATTACCCCACAAACTAAAATGATTTATTTGGAAACCCCTACCAATCCGGGAGTAGATGTGGTGGACATTGCTATGCTAAGTACCATTGCGAAAAAACATAAAATAATTTTAAACGTCGATAATTGTTTTGCTACACCAATTGGACAAACCCCCATCGATTTAGGCGCCGACTTAGTTGTACATTCTGCCACCAAGTGGATTGATGGACAAGGACGTGTTTTAGGTGGTGCTATTGTAGGTCGCAAAGATTTAATTCATGAAATTTATTTATTCTGTAGAAGTACCGGACCTTCTTTGTCCCCCTTTAACGCTTGGATATTAAGTAAAAGTTTGGAAACCTTAGAAGTTAGAATGGAAAGACATTGTAGCAATGCTTTGTACCTCGCAGAAAAATTAGAAGGGCATCAAAAAATTAATTTTGTAAAATATCCTTTCTTACCATCTCACCCACATTATGCCATTGCAAAAAAACAAATGAGTAACGGTGGAGGCATTGTTTGTTTTGAATTAAAAGATGGTATTAAAGCAGGTCAACAATTTTTAAACAGTTTAAAAATGTTATCCTTAACTGCCAATTTAGGAGATGCCAAAAGTATTGCATCCCATCCTGCTAGTACTACCCATGCAAAATTATCAGAAGCTGAACGCAGTGCCGTTAGTATTACACCTGGCTTAATTCGCATTTCGGTAGGGCTAGAACATAGAGAGGATATCTTAGCCGATATACTACAAGCTTTAGAAGCCTAATTGTATCATTTATAGAATATTATTATGCCCCTACCTAGGGGCATTTTACATTATTTTAAGTATATTGAAATCGCAAAAAAGATAGTATTATGAAAACTAAAATTGGTGTTTTATTGTCCTCCATGATGTTTTTACAATATTATGTTTGGGGTGCATGGTATGTGACTATGGGCACTTACATGGGTGAGGCATTAAAATCAACCGGCGTAGATATAGGTGCTGCTTATAGCGCTGGTGCCATTGCTACCATCATTAGTCCATTTTTTGTAGGCATGATTGCAGATCGATTTTTTGCTGCTCAAAAAATAATGGGGGTTTTGCATTTGATGGGTGCAGCTCTTTTATTGTATGCCACTCAAGTAACCAATACCGGTTTTTACTGGGTGATATTGGTATATTCATTAATGTACATGCCTACCATTGCCTTAAGCAATAGTGTAGCTTTTGCTCAGATGACTGATCCTGGAAAACAATTTCCATGGATAAGAGTTTTTGGAACCTTAGGATGGATTGCAGCAGGACTTATTATTAGTAAATTAGGTATAGAAAAAACTGCAGGCACATTTCAGGTAGCTGCAGTAGTTTCAGTTATTTTAGGCTTGCTTAGTTTTGCCATGCCCAATACACCTCCAAAAGCAAAAACAGAAAAAGTATCTGCCTCAAGTATTTTAGGAATGGATGCGTTGGTACTATTTAAGACAAGATCATTTTTAATATTCTTTATTTCTGCTATTGCTATTTGTATTCCTTTATCTTTTTATTATGGATTTGCGAATCCGTTTTTAAATGAAATTGGGTTAGAAAATGCTGCAGGAAAAATGACCCTGGGCCAAATGTCAGAAGCCTTATTTATTTTAGCCATCCCTTTTATGTTTAATAAAATAGGAGTTAAAAACATGCTTATTTTAGGCATTAGTGCATGGTTGCTTAGATATGTATTTTTTGCTTATGGAAATATGGAACATAGTTGGATGTTGTATGCAGGAATTATTTTGCATGGCATCTGTTATGATTTCTTTTTTGTAACGGGTTATATGTATACCGAGAAAAAAGCGGGAGAAAAAATTAAAAATGCCGCACAAGGCTTATTCACCTTTGCTACTTATGGCTTAGGTATGTTTATTGGCACTTGGTACAGCGGCTTTGTAGTGGACCAAAATAAAACCATCTCCAATACGATATCAGGAGCCACTAGTCATAATTGGACCCAAATATGGCTAACCCCTGCAGCCATTGCAGGTGCTGTTCTGATTGCATTTATTTTATTCTTCAAGGAGAAAAAAGAAATAGCCACAGTCGCATAATTTATTTTAATCACTAAGTCAAGAAAATATTTATACAATAAATTAATTATAAAAATCTAAAAATTATTAAAGATGCGTATCGCAATGTTAGGAGCAGGATTTATTGGTCGTTTTTATGCAGATGCACTGCAAGGTTATAGAAGTAAAGATAAAGTGGTAAGTATATATGCACGACGTGAAGAGTCTGCCACTAAGTTTGCTGCAGATTATAACTGTGCGCATTGGACCACCGTAATGGAAGTAGCCATTGCGCACCCCGATGTAGATGTAGTATGTATAGCCCTTCCCAACGATATTCACGAAATGGCAGTG
>CANHOY010000191.1 GCA_947462495.1 Bacteroidota bacterium | reverse complement strand
GGTTTTAAATCCTTTTTTCCAAAACGCTGCAACAGTAGCCTCTACAATGGCCTCCGCTTCTTTTAATTTTTCAGCTGTATAAAATATATTTTCATTCACGTTCGGATACACCGCTTGTATTTGAGGAATTATTTTATTTCTAATGAGATTACGGGTATAATCATCCTTACTATTAGAACTATCTTCTACAAATTGTAATTCATGTTCATTGGCATAAGTTTTAATCTGTTCTTTAGTAAAAGGCAATAATGGCCTTGCTAAATTTAAAACATCATTACGTCTATGGGGGATACCTGTTAAACCATGTAAACCCGTACCTCTAAATAATTGCATTAATACTGTCTCTGTTTGGTCGTCGGCATGATGGGCTGTTATTAACACATCTTCTTTTTTTAATAAAGATTCAAACCAAGCATACCTTATTTCACGAGCCGCTTCTTGTATACCCATTTTATATAATTCTGCATATTTTAAAGTATCCACCCGATGCACCTGTAAGGGAAAATTAAATTTTTCAGCAAAATCAGTAACAAATTGCTCATCCCTATCACTTTCGGCCCCTCTTAATTGAAAATTAACATGCGCAATTGTACAATTGGCTTTTAGCGCATGCATCACATGAGCTAAAACTATGCTGTCTAACCCTCCACTCACTGCAATAATAAAATGCGTATTTTTTATATTGAGCGCTGGAAACTTTTTCTCCCAATTTTTTGTAAAGTTTTCGAGCGTTAACATTCAAATAAATTTGTGGTAATTATTTTTTTTGCTCTTTGGCCCAAGCATCTTTCAATGTAACGGTACGATTAAAAACCAAAGCGCCTTTGGCACTAGTGGTATCTTGATAAAAATAGCCTTTTCTTATAAATTGAAAACGTGCATCTAATGGGTCAGTAACCAAAGCAGGCTCTGCCCAGGCATTGGTCTTTGTTAAAGATTGCTCATTGAGATAATCCTTAAAATCACCTTCAGCACCATCCACATCCTCTACTTTAAATAATCGGTCATACTCATTCAATACCACCGGCACGGCATGTTGAGCACTTACCCAATGCAAAGTTCCTTTAACATGTATGCCTGAAGTATCAGACCCACTTTTACTCTCCGGTACATAGGTTACAAATACTTTTTGAACCACCCCTGCCGCGTCTTTTTCAAAGCTTTCACATTTAACTATATAAGCACTCTTTAAACGCACCATCAAGCCAGGTGCTAATCTAAAATATTTTTTAGTGGGTTCCTCCATGAAATCGCCCCTTTCAATCCATAACTCTTTGCTAAATGGCACTGCTCTTGCACCTCCGTCTACATCTTCGGGATTGTTTTCTGACTGCAGTATTTCTTCCCCTTGTTCATAATTAGTAATCACTAATTTAATAGGATCAGTTACCACCATTCTTCTTTGAGCAATTTTATTTAAATGTTCTCTCACACAAAATTCTAATAAACTAAAATCAATAATATTTTCTCTTTTGGCAATACCTATTCGATCACAAAAATCTCTGATACTTTCTGGAGTGTAGCCTCTTCTACGCATACCACTAATGGTAGGCATCCTTGGATCATCCCAGCTAGCAACATGACCCTCTTGTACTAATTGTAATAATTTTCTTTTACTTAAAATAGTATAAGTAATATTTAAACGTGAAAATTCATATTGTTTGGAAGGATAAATACCTAAATTTTCAATACCCCAATCATACAAAGCTCTATGTGGAATAAATTCCAAAGTACAAATAGAGTGGGTGATTTGTTCAATAGCATCGCTTTGGCCATGTGCAAAATCGTACATAGGATAAATACACCATGTATCGCCCGTACGGTGATGATGCGCCTTCTTAATACGATACAATATAGGATCTCTCAAAAGCATATTAGGATTGGCTAAATCAATTTTAGCTCTTAATACTTTTGCACCATCTGCATATTTACCCGCCTTCATATTGGTAAATAATTCCAAATTTTCCGCAATGGATCTATTTCTATATGCATTCCCAGTTCCCGCTGCAGTAGGTGTCCCTTTTTGCAAAGCAATTTCTTCTGGACTGCTATCATCTACATAGGCTAATCCTTTCTCAATTAATTGTACGGCAAATCCATACAATGTATCAAAATAATCAGAAGCATAACATTCTTTTACCCAATTAAATCCTAACCACTTTAAATCGGCTTTTATACTTTCTACATATTCTGTTTCTTCTGTAGTGGGATTGGTATCATCAAATCTTAAATTGGTACCACCACCAAAATGGTTAGATAATCCAAAGTTTAAACAAATACTTTTGGCATGACCTATATGTAAATATCCATTGGGCTCGGGAGGAAATCTGGTTAATATTTGTGCATATTTACCGGATGCTAAATCTTGGGAAATAATTTCTTCAATAAAATTTAAACTTTTTTCTTCACTCATTTTGGATGGAACTATTCGGGTAAAGATACTAAAATAGGGCTCAAAAACCTATCCTTTGTACCCGTATAATTTTTGTACCTCCAAGACAATTTTTTCAATGTCTTTATCATCGCCTTTAGCATCATATTGTTGCTTCAAATTACTTCCAAAAACAAAAGCAACCGCCTGCCAAAATCCAGCATTAAAGCCACCCTTGAACTCTTTTATAATTGCATAACAGTTATTGCCTGTTTCTCTATTAATTAATTTCATTAATACCTTACCTTGATACACAGATAAATTGGTTACTTTATCGGCAAAGTCTCTTTTTAATTCCTTTTCTCTAGATTTAATAATTAGTTTTCTTTGACCTTCATCGGGCACATTCGCCAATTGTATATTTACTTCAGAAATAATTTTACCTGCTGTTTTAGCATAAGGATAAGTTACGTACACCGCATTTCTAAGTCTAGTCCAATTTTTCCAATATTGCCTCCAATTAGCTGTTTGAATGGCATTCACTTCTGCAGGAGGTAACCAAGATTGTGGAATGGTATCTCCCTCAGGTGTAATGAAAGCTTCCACCCTCAAAGTATCATTGATACCTGATTGCGCATTTAGTTGGGTTGCTCCAATAAGCGAACAACAAAACACCATATTATATAGTAAACGCTTTATCATACTAATTGATACCCAAATTTAAATTATGTAACCTCAATGAACCATTTTTAAATAAAAAACTAAGTTAAAATACTCTTTAATAGGCCCTTTTAACTGACTCTTTACTTCGCCCTTAACTTCCTCACTCGATTCACCGTAGCCAAACCAAAGCCAAAAACCATTACAATGATTCCTAACCATAAAACATTAATGAATGGGAATTCATAGGCTTTTAAAGTAATTAAGTTGGTCAATGCAGCTGATTCCTTCACTCCAATTTCTAATACTCCATTTTTTTGGTCTACCACTTTATTAAAACTTAACACAATATTTTGAGCCTTTACTGTATCATAATTATTTTGTAATTCCATCCCTTGTAAAAT
>CANHOY010000190.1 GCA_947462495.1 Bacteroidota bacterium | reverse complement strand
TTTTAATATAGTGAACGATGGGCAAGGGTTAGATTATTTCTTCCCTGTAAATAATACATTTACTGCTGCGCATTTGCCTACTAGTCATCAAGCGGGTTTTATTGCTTTTGTTATAGGGGCTTCTTACTATAATAAAAAAATGCCAGTACAAAAATGGATTCAATTGGCAGCATCCTTAAAAAAGCCTATTGTGCTTATTGGGGGAAAAGTAGATGTAGCGGAAGCAAATTTAATTGCACAGTCCTATCCGAATTACATTTATAATGCTTGTGGTAAATTTAGTTTACAAGAATCGGCCAGTATACTACAAATGTCTAAAGTAGTGGTGTCGCATGATACTGGCTTCTTGCATGTGGCTGCTGCATTAAAAAAACCAACCATTACTATTTGGGGGGCTACCAGTCCGGCATTACAATTTGAAGCCTATTATCCAAGCCAAAATACACCAGCACATTTTAATTCAATAGTGCCTCATTTACACTGCCAACCTTGTACTAAACAAGGTGATGCGCATTGTCCACAAGGGCACTTTGCATGTATGCAGCATCAAAATATCAACACCATTGCAGCCAAGGTGAATGAATATCTATTGATTAAATAGGTATAAAAGAAGAAGCCTTCCCCCGATGACTCGAAAGAAGGCTTCTGTATAATAAGCTTCAGCTTAATGGAGTAGCATTCAATTACAATGTTTTTAAAACATCGTTCATGTTTCTTACGGCGTCAGCACTTTTATTAAATGCGGCTTGTTCCTCTGAAGATAAATCCATTTCAACAATTTTTTCCCAGCCATTTTTACCAATCACTACTGGAACGCCTAAGCAAATATCTTTTTGACCATATTCGCCATTTAAACTTACGCAGCAAGTAAATAATTTTTTCTCATCTCTTACAATGCTTTCTACTAATGCAGCTCCGGCAGCGCCTGGTGCATACCAAGCAGAAGTGCCTAATAATTTAGTTAGTGTAGCACCGCCTACCATCGTATCGTTGATAATTTTTTCTTGTTGAGCAGCGTCTAAAAACTTGGTAACAGGAATGCTGTTCCAAGTAGCATGCTTAATTAATGGAATCATCGTAGTATCGCCATGTCCGCCCACTACCAATGCATTTAAGTCGGAAGGGCTGCAGTTTAATGTAGTGCTTAATTGATATTTGAAACGAGCGCTATCCAATGTACCACCCATGCCTATAATTTTATTTTTAGCCAATCCGGTAGATTGTAAAGCTAAATAAGTCATGGTATCCATAGGATTACTAATGACAATAATTATTGCATTGGGAGAGAATTTTAAAATATTTTCACAAACACCTTTTACGATACCTGCATTGGTGCCAATTAATTCTTCACGGGTCATGCCTGGTTTACGAGGTAAGCCAGAAGTAATGACTACCACATCAGAGTTAGCAGTTTTAGAATAATCATTCGTGCTTCCGCTAATTCTAGTATCAAAACCTAGTAATGCAGCTGTTTGCATCATGTCTTGTGCTTTGCCTTCTGCGAATCCTTCTTTGATGTCTAATAAAACTAATTCTTGTGCTAATTCTTTACGAGCAATATTGTCTGCACATGTTGCACCAACTGCTCCTGCGCCCACTACGGTAACTTTCATATAATGTTATTTTTAATGTATGTATTATTTTTTCCGGTGCTAAGTTAACTAATTGCTTTCTATTAATTTAGCCAATTCTAAAACATCTGCGCCTTCTTCATAAACTTTTAATAATTTCCCATTTAAGTACAATGCCATAAAGGGGGTCATCCTGGGTCTAAAGAAGCTAGGAATGGTAAAATTGGGGTCTCGACCAATAATCATATTGGGCTGATTGTTTATATTATAATTAATAGCAAATTTTTTAATGGATTCCATATCGCGAAAACTATCCCAAATAAATAGTACGTTTTTGAACTTAGCAGCATATTTAATTATGTCGGTGGCTTCTTTTTGGCAATGCGGACAATCTGGACTAAAAATAATAAAGCAGGTATACTTATACTTAGGAATTTGTTTATTAGTTATTTCTTTTCCATCCACTCCAGTAATTGAAAAGGCAGGCATTCTATTGTCTTTTAAATAAGGTGCATTGGGATCCACTGGAGGTTTTTCTTGCGCATGAATTGGAGCAAAAAGTAATACGCCTAATACTAATGTTAAAAAATGCTTCATAATTGTTTTGTTATTTTTTTTGTTCTATCATACGCATCGATTTTGCATCTTGCAAAAATTCAGAAGCGAATATAAAGTTGTTTAATAATTTATTTTGACTAAATATGATATCTTTATTAGATCCCTCCCATTCTTTTTTCCCTTGGTTCAAATAAATGATATAATTACCAATTTCCATTACACTATTCATATCATGAGTTACTACAATGGTAGTGATATTGAATTCGACCGTTAATTCATGAATAAGTTTATCAATCACCATGGAAGTTTGGGGGTCCAAGCCAGAATTAGGCTCATCGCAGAATAAGTATTTCGGCTGCATCACTAATGCCCTTGCTAGTCCTACTCTTTTTTTCATTCCCCCACTTAATTCGGCGGGGAACTTACTATTGACCCCTTCTAATTGAACTCGTGCCAATATCTCGTTTACTTTCGTCTTTTTTTCTTCTACATTTAATTCAGAAAACATATCTAATGGGAATCTTACATTTTCTTCTACAGTCATAGAATCAAACAATGCGTTTCCCTGAAATAACATACCTAAGTTTTGTCTTAATTCTTTTCGATCTTCTTTTTCCATGGTAGAAAAAGGAATATTATCAAATAACACTTCTCCTTTATCTGATTTCAATAAATCTACAATACATTTTACTAAAACTGTTTTTCCGCTTCCGCTTGTTCCAATAATTAAATTACAAATACCTGGCTTAAATTGAGCGCTAATGTCATCAATGATTACTCGGTCTCCAAATTGTTTACTGATATGTTGTATTTCAATCATAATTATTTATTAAGTGGCATTTGCAATGCCAACAAATCTTCCATAGTATCTGTCCTACTAATTAAACGGTGTTTTCCATCTTCAAACAATACTTGTGCTGGTTTAAAGCGTGCATTGTAATTGCTTGACATTTCATAACCATAAGCGCCAGCATTATAAAATACCAACAAATCCCCTTCTGCAATCGAAGGCAAAGGTCTTTCCCATGCAAAGGTATCGGTTTCGCAAATATTGCCTACCACTGCATATTTTTTTAACTCCTTTGTTGGGTCGCTTAAATTATCTATATGATGATAGGCGTCATAAAACATGGGCCTTATTAAATGATTTAATCCACTATTGATGCCAGCAAAACAAATATCACCAGATTGTTTAAGCACATTTACTTGGGTGATGAAAAACCCCGCCTCACTTACTAAGTACTTTCCTGGCTCAAACCAAGCAGTTAAATTTCTCCCTGCTTTGGCAGACAATTCTACCATAATTTTATTT
>CANHOY010000189.1 GCA_947462495.1 Bacteroidota bacterium | reverse complement strand
TCCACAATGGTATGTCCTAATAAAGTTAACCATGGTAATTTATCCGATTTTAACATGCCCCCAGTAGCTAAGCAAATGGCATCGGCTATTATTTTATTTTGATTGGCTAAAGTAATTATAAAAGAGTTGTCTTTTTCTTGATGCAACTTCTCAACATTTACTACTTCGTGACCCGTTAATACTTTTATTTGATATTGGTGAACTTTTTGTAAGAAACAATCAATAATGGTCTCTGAATTATTGGAAGTAGGAAACATTCTTCCATCTTTTTCGGTATGCAAGGGGACTCCATTTTTCGCAAACCACTGAATGGTATTTTTGGTAGCAAATTGATAAAACGCTTTTTTTAAAAACCGAGCGCCTCTGGGATATTTTTTTAAAAGTACTTCTACCTCCGGGCAAGCATGTGTTACATTGCAACGCCCACCACCACTTACTTTGACTTTAGATAATATTTTATTTGATTTCTCAAGAATATGAATCTCCCAATCCGGATGTAGTTCGGCAATTTGAATGGCACAGAAAAAACCTGCTGCGCCGCCTCCTATTACAATCACTTTTTTCTTTTCCATTACCAACTCTATTCCAACTTTAAAATCGTGAATAATGATACAGCCGCCTAATTAATAATAAGTAGTATTCAAATTAATATTCAATTTCTCAGCTGCTTCAATAATAGAAAAATCAGATAAGATGAATGCTTCTTTGTCTTTTACGCATACGTCATGCTCAAAATGCACCGACGCTTTTCCATCCTGTGTTTTCACTGTCCATCCATCCTCTTCTGTAAAAACTTTATGGGTGCCCAAATTAATCATAGGTTCTATCGCTAGCACTAAATTCTCTTTCATTTTTAAACCAGTACCTCTTTTACCATAATTAGGCACTTGTGGATCCTCGTGTAAATTTTTTCCCAAGCCATGTCCTACCAATTCTCTTACCACCCCGTAGCCATGTAATTTTTCGGTATGTTCTTGAATGGCATAACTAATGTCGCCCACTCTATTATTGACGATTGCTTTTTCAATGCCTTTGTACAAAGATTCTTTGGTTACTTTTACCAATTGCAATATCTCTGGCGCTACTTCGCCTAAAATAAAAGTATACGCGTGGTCGCCATGCCAACCATTTAATACCACGCCCAAATCAATAGAAACAATATCCCCTTCTTTCAACGGCGTTTTATTAGGAAAACCATGAACTACCACATCATTAACAGATGCACAAATATTATGCGGATAGCCATGATAATTATAAAATGAAAGTGTTGCATGATGATCTTTCACATACTGCATACAAAATTGATCTATGTCTAATGTAGTCATGCCCGGCTTTAGCTGAGTAGCTACCTGCGTTAATGTTTTGCTAACCAACAAGGCCGCCTCTTGCATTAATTTAACCTGTTCTTCTGTTTTTGTAATAATCATAATACCATTTATCTTATAAAAAAACAAACCTGTCGTTATTGGACAGGTTTGTAAATATAAATATTTTTATTAAGTATCCTTTTAACTAGATCGCAGAATTGGTAATAGGCGATCTTCCTTGAATACGACCCGAGTTCATTAATCCATCGTATTGACGCATTAATAAATGAGTTTCAATTTGCTGCAAAGTGTCTAAAATTACCCCTACCATAATCAATAAAGAAGTTCCACCAAAGAAGGAGCTAAATCCTTGTGTGACACCTAATTTTTGAGCAAAGCCAGGTAAAATTCCCACCAACGCTAATAAAATAGCACCTGGTAAAGTAATCTTGTCCATCACAGATCCTATATAATCAGTAGTAGGTTGTCCTGGTTTAACACCTGGAACAAAGCCATTATTACGTTTTAAATCTTCAGAAATTTGCTTCGGATTAAAAATTAACGCAGTATATAAGAAGGTAAATCCTATCACCATAATGGAATAAATAAGCATGTACCAAACATTACTGTGGTCATTAAAAATTCTTACAATTCCTTGAGCAGAATCAATATTAGTAAAGGAAACTAAAGTAGGTAAGAACATGATGGCTTGTGCGAAAATGATTGGCATTACACCAGCACTGTTTACTTTAACAGGTAAAAATTGACGCGCACCACCCACTTGAGATCCACCAATAACTTGTTTCGCATAGGTTACAGGAATCTTACGAACCCCTTGTACCAAAACAATTAAACCCATTATAACAGTCACTAATATAGCTACCTCAATTAAAAATATTAATAAACCACCGCCGCCTTTCTGACTTTTAGAAGTAAATTCTAAAATAATAGATTGTGGTAAACGTCCCAAGATACCTACCATGATAATGATAGAAGTTCCATTTCCTAATCCTTTGTCTTGAATTTTTTCACCTAACCACATTACAAATAAAGTACCTGCAGTAAGCGTAATAACGGTGGACAACCAAAAATAAGGTTTGAAAGCTGGTATCAAAGCTTCAGCATAACCAGGACTATTTAAATAAGCAACATAAGCGCCTGCTTGAAAAGCGGTAACGATTACAGTTAAATATCTTGTCCATTGATTGATTTTATTTCTTCCACTTTCTCCTTCCTTTTGAACCTTTTGTAACTGAGGAACTAAAATAGTCATCAGTTGCATAAAGATAGAAGCAGATATATAAGGCATAATTCCTAATGCTAAAACTGATGCTTGCGAAAACGCACCACCAGCAAACATATCAAAAATACCCAATAAGCCATTGCTCTTGCCTGATTTTTGAGCTGCTTCAATAGCCAATGGATCAATCCCTGGTAAGGTAATTTGTGCACCAATACGGTAGGTTAATACCAAAGCCAATGTGACCAAAATTTTACTTTTTAAGTCACCTATAGCCCAAATATTTTTTAATGTATCTAGTAATTTTTTCATCAGTATTTAATTATTGCCCAAAAGCACTTTTTAAAATCAAAAAACAACTTTAATTGCTTTTCGAATATACATAAAAATTGTTAGATAATTTCAATAGTACCGCCAGCAGCAGTAATGGCCTCTTGGGCTTTCTTGCTTGCAGCATTTACTCTAAAATTGATCTTTGTTTTCAATTCTCCGTTCGCCAACACTTTTACCAAGTCGGTACGTGCGATCAAACTATTCATGTATAAATTTTCAGGATTGATTTCTTTGAAACCGTATTTTTCAATTAATTGGTCTAATTGACCTAAGTTAAATACGACATACTCAATGCGATTGATGTTCTTAAATCCACGTTTTGGAACTCTACGTTGGATAGGCATTTGACCACCTTCATGAGCCATTTTGCTTTTATAACCAGCACGGCTTTGACCCCCTTTGTTACCTTTTGTTGAGGTACCACCTTTACCAGATGCTTCACCTCTACCAATTCTAATTGCTTTGTGAACTGAACCTTCAGCAGGTTTTAAATTGTGTAATTTCATTTTTTGATTTTTACTTTCGGGGTATCTCCCCTCGCTTATTAATTAATAGTAAAGAAACAGACTA
>CANHOY010000188.1 GCA_947462495.1 Bacteroidota bacterium | reverse complement strand
TGGTCCGGTGAATAAGGTTTAGATGGTTATTTACTAAATAATCCATTTAAATAATCTTCTTTAAATTCAACAAAAGTGGGAGCTCCGGAGGCGGTAATATTAGGTATATCGCATTCACTCAATCCTTCAATGAGCACATGCATTTCTTTTTGCGTTAAAGATTGCCCCGATTTAATGGCCATTTGACGCGCCATACAACGTATTAATTTTTCTCTTTTACTATATTTAACCTCTCCGCTAAAATGTTTGAATTGTTCTAATAATAATTCTATGGCATTTTTTTCATTGCCTGCATTTACATCGGCTGGAATTCCTTGTATGATAAAACTATTGGATCCAAAGGCTTCAATTTCATAACCAATTAAGGCAAGGTCCTCTATAATTTCTTCTAATAAAATCGCGTCGCTTACACTTAACTCTAAAACTACCGGGAATAAACTTTTTTGAGTGGCGTGTGGGTGGGCACTGGCTTTTTGAAATTTCTCATACAAAATTCTTTCATGCGCTAATTGTTGATGGATGATGATGCAACCACTATGGCTTGGGGCTATAATAAAAGTTTGATGCAATTGAAGTAAGCTTGCCTCGGGGCTAATTTGTAATGGGCTTCCGTCTTTATAAAAGCCCATAGAAGAGGGCTTTACAATATAATGGTCTTTGTCAATGCCTTCTTGACCTACTGTATTTTCTGAATTAGGAATAGTGGTAAAAAAACTTTTCCAATCCTGCTTAGAAGCGTTTTCTGATTTGGAAATAAAATGGGCTTGATTTTTTTTCGTAAATCCTTCATACAATGACTGACTCGCTGTTGTATTGGCATTTTCTGCAGTGAAGGGTTTTTGAATGGCATCTAATTGTTGGATGGAGGCATCCAAAGAAAAATCTAAAGAAGGGGCAATACTAAATTGCGCCAAAGCATGTTTGACTGCCGCTTGAACAAATGCATAAATAATTTTATCGTCTTCAAATTTAATTTCTTGTTTGGTAGGATGCACATTGATATCCACCTGCGTGGGATCCACATCAATGTATAAAAGATAACTTGGAAAATTTTCTTTGGCAATTAAACCGTCAAATGCGTTGGCTACTGCATGATGTAAATAAGCACTCTTAATATAGCGACGGTTTACAAAAAAATATTGATCACTTCTTGTTTTTTTAGCGGTCTCTGGTTTTCCTACAAAGCCGGTAATAGTAAGGTAATCTGTTTGTTCACCTACGGTCACTAATTTTGTTTGATAACTATTACCCAACACCTGAATGGCTCTTTGTTTAAAACTGCCGCCTTCCCAATGATACACATCTTGTCCATTGCTGGTCAAACTAAAATGAACTTCAGGAAAAGCCAAAGCGACTCTAGTAAATTCTTCAATGATATGTTTAAATTCTGCACTATTGCTTTTTAAAAAATTCCGACGGGCAGGAACATTGAAAAATAAATTTTTCATACTAATAGTAGTACCTAATGCGCAGGCCACCGAGCTCGTCTCGGTCACCTTACTATTTTCAATCTCAACACTGGTTCCTAATTCATCTTCGGCCCTTCTGGTTTTTAAACTTACTTGTGCAACTGCAGCAATAGATGCCAAAGCTTCTCCACGAAATCCCATGGTTCTTATCTGAAATAAATCTTCAATGGTGGTTATTTTGCTAGTTGCATGACGGGCAAATGCATTTTGTGCATCTTTTGGGCTCATTCCTTTGCCATTGTCAATGACTTGAATTAAGGCTTTACCAGAATCGTTCACCAATAAGCGAATTTCAGTAGCACCTGCATCTACTGCATTTTCCAATAATTCCTTTACCGCACTGGCAGGTCTTTGAATGACCTCCCCAGCAGCAATTTGGTTGGCAATGTGGTCTGGAAGTAAGTGAATGGTATCGGGCACTTTAATCGCTTTTGAAGTGTGTAAAAGTAGTAAATTTGCCTCTTAAAATTTCATCTTATGCCAAGAACGGCCGACATTCAAAAATTGCCCCACCATTACTTACCTAAAGCCTATGTTTTAACAGATTGGGCCAGTATTGAATCCTTTTTTAAAGAGTTATTGGAAAGGCCTATAACCCAGGTGGAAATACTTGAAAAATGGCTTTTGGATTTGAGTGAATTGGAAGCCTTTATAAGCGAAGATGCTTGCTGGAGACAAATAAAAATGACCTGTGACACCACCGATAAATCATTGGAAGAGGCGTTTAATTATTTCTGTATGGAGATTCAACCCAAAATGCAACCTTATGCCGATGCTCTTAATAAAAAATTAATTAACTGCCCTTATACCAAAGAACTTAACCAAGAATTGTATTTTACTTATTTAAGATCGGTTAAAAAAAATATAGAACTTTTTAGGGAAGAAAATATTCCCATACAAGCAGAGTTAAGTGTACTTCAACAACAATATGGAACTATTGCCGGCAAGATGACCATTAGTTTTAGAGAGCAGGAATATACTTTACAACAAGCCGCACAATTTTTGGAAGATGCCGATAGAGCTGTGAGAGAAGAAGTGTATCGCAAAGTGTGTGAGCGTCGCTTGCAAGATCAAGATAGCCTGCATAATTTATTTACCAGCTTGGTACAAAAAAGAAATCAAATAGCATTGAATGCGGGATTTGCTAATTATAGAGATTACAAGTTTGTGGAACTGGGTAGGTTTGATTATTCGAAAGAAGATTGTTTTCAATTCCACGAAGCTATAAAATTACATGTGCTACCCTTGATTGATAAAATATATGCACGTAAAAAAAAGAAATTAGGGTTAACGACTTTAAAGCCCTGGGATACAGAAGCAGAGCCCGCAGGCACTCAGCCTTTGAGGCCATTTACCGACGGGAAAGATTTGTTTGAAAAGTCGGTGACCTGTTTCGAACAACTCAATCCTTTTTTTGCCGATTGTTTGAAAAAAATGAACGAACTAAAGCATTTTGATTTAGAAAGTAGAAAAGGAAAGGCACCTGGAGGATACAATTGTCCTTTGGCGGAATCGGGTGCGCCATTTATTTTCATGAATGCCGCAGGTCAAATGGGGGATGTGACCACCATGGTGCATGAAGGGGGACACGCTATACATTCTTTTTTAGCACATCCCTTATCACTAAGTGGTTTTAAAGAATACCCTATGGAAATTGCCGAAGTAGCAAGTATGTCTATGGAATTATTTACGATGAATCATTGGCAATCTTTTTTCGATAAGGAGTCAGATTTAAACCGAGCCAAAGAGCATCAATTAGAACGTACGATTACTATTTTTCCTTGGATAGCGATTATAGATAAATTCCAACATTGGGTGTATGAAAATCCAAATCATAGTATTGAAGAAAGAACAAACACTTGGAATGCTATCACCAAAGAATTTTCTACGGAAAGTATTGATTATACAGGCTTAGATGCTTTTAGAGCTATTTCTTGGCAAAGACAATTGCATTTATTTGAAGTACCTTTTTATTATATTGAATACGGT
>CANHOY010000187.1 GCA_947462495.1 Bacteroidota bacterium | reverse complement strand
CTAAAATACATAATGCCGCCAGGTTTCATGGCTCTTAAGACATCGTTGATGAGTTCTACATGGTCTAATTGAATATCTAAAACAGATTTCATTCTTTTACTATTGCTAAAAGTGGGCGGGTCCATCACCACTAAATCATATTTGTTGCTGGGTAAAGTTTTTAAATATTGCTTTACATCGGCGTGCACAAATTGGTAAGCGACTATATTTTTTAAATGATTCAAAGCAAAGTTTTCTTCGCTCCAACTTAAATAAGTTTTTGATAAATCTACCGAAGTCACTGTTTTAGCACCTGCTGCTGCAGCATACACCGAAAAGGAACTGGTGTAAGAAAATAAATTTAAAAATTCGGTATCCTTGGCTTCGGCTTGCACCATTTGACGCGTTAATCGGTGGTCTAAAAATAAACCGCTGTCTAAATAATCAGTCAGGTTTACTAAAAATTTTAATCCATTTTCTTGAACGGTAATGATTTTAGATTCGGGAACAGCTTCGTCTTTTTCATATTGCTCTTCTTTGTGATCCATTCTTTTACGTACGCGTAAATACATATGATCAATTTCAATACCAGTAATGGCAGCAATGATCGTTTTGGTATCTGCCAACCAAATGGCATGTTCTTCATCGGTTAAAGCATGACGACGGTTGTATTCGGCAATATAAATATAGTCCTCATAAATTTCAACGCAGATGGGGTATTCGGGCAAATCATGATCATACAAACGCCAACAACTTATATTTTGTCGTTTGGCTTGTTTTATTCGATGCTTGTAATTCTTAAGCAATCGATTTTCAAACATTTGTAATTTCTCAGGTGTCATATTCGGTAGCAGCTATAAAAAAAGAAGCGTTACTTACATAACGCTTCTAAAATTAATTTATTTAACCTAAATGGGTTTATTTTAATTTAGCCAAAGCTATTTTAATTCTAGCCCAAGCTTTTTCTATATTAGCCATGTTATTGGCAAAAGAAAAACGAACACAATTGGGTTCTCCAAACGCATCGCCCATTACAGAAGATACATTGGCTTCATTTAAAATATACATGCTAAAATCGGGCGCGTTGGTAATGGTTGTTGTTCCATCTGATTTTCCATAATAGGCACTTACATCAGGAAATACATAAAAAGCGCCTTGTGGGGCAAAGCATTTAAATCCTGGAAGGTCATTGACCAAAGCCAATGTTTTTTCACGACGACGCGTAAATTCTTCCGTCATTTCTATAGAAGGCTTCAAATCGCCCACTAAAGCAGTGACAGCAGCTTTTTGTGTAATACTACATGTTCCAGAAGTAAACTGACCTTGTAATTTTTCCATGGCCTTCGCTACTTCTACATTAGATGCAGTATAGCCTAGGCGCCAACCGGTCATCGCAAAACCTTTGCTTAAACCATTAATTACAATCACTTGATCTTTGATGTCTGCAAATTGAGCAATGCTTTCGTGTTTGCCTATAAAGTTGATGTACTCATAAATTTCATCAGATAAAATAGTAATGCCAGGATATTTTTTAAACAAATTGGCTAATGCGGCTAATTCCTCTTTGCTATATACGGCACCTGATGGATTACAAGGAGAAGAGAACATAAACACTTTGGTTTTAGAAGTGATGGCCGCTTCTACTTGAGCAGGACTTACTTTAAAACCATCTTCAACAGTACTTCTAATTTCAACCACTTTACCACGTGCAATTTTTACTAGTTCAGAATAAGTTACCCAATAAGGTGTTGGAATAATTACTTCATCACCATCGTCTACTAATGCTAAAATTGCATTGGCTAAACTTTGTTTGGCTCCGGTAGAGGTAACAATGTTTTCAGGTTTATAGTCTAAATTATTATCACGTTTTAGTTTACTGCAAACCGCTTCTCTTAAATCGGCAAAACCTGCTACTGGGGTATAGTGACTCCAGTTGTCGTTAATGGCTTTAATGGCAGCATCTTTAATATGTTGTGGAGTATCAAAGTCGGGCTCTCCCAAACTTAAATCAATAACGTCTTTGCCTTGTGCTCTTAATTCGCGGCCTAATTTGGCCATTTTTAAAGTTTCTGGCTCACTGAATCTGTTTAATAAAGAGGATAAAATCATGGTTACTTATTTGAGTTACGAATTTCGCAAATAATTCGCAAACAGACGTAAGTTTTAAGGATAGATATCCTTTAAATTATTCCCTATTTGTTAATATCTAATTTCCTAATCCAAGAATAGGGTCAAAATGGGGTAAAAATTCTTTTTTACGCTTCAATTCATAATCATAAATCAACTGACCTAAATTTTTATAAAAAGGATAGCCTATAGTGTCATAATCGTATTCATTTTTGTTTTGAATGCCATCTCTATTACAATAAATAACGGCACTCAACATAAATTCAACCTTCTTTTCAGGATCCACCACATAAGCAATGTCTAATAAAAATCCATAGGCGTCACCCACTTTATTAAATATTTTAATATTACTAGGAAAAGGGCTTCTGGCAGAGCCTGTGTATAAAAATTTACAATACGAAGGCCAATAATTGGCACTGTCGTAAGAAGGGTACTTGGATTCGGTAGGTAAAGTATGCATCCACTGCAGTAAAAATTTTCGATCGGCTAGGGTTAAATTAAATCGCTGCTTGGCCGGTGTTTGATCAAAAAATACAACGGACCTGAGTATATGGTTTAAGTCGCTCAAATAAATTCTATTTTTTTCTGAAAAGTTAAGAGGGCCTTTAATTAAACTGTCTTGGTTGTCATAATGAGCGTTTCCAATAAATGCATTGTAATAAGGTAGGCTGTCTTTATTGAATTGAGCTGGCTGCTGATAAATTAATTTTCCTTCTGGGTTGTAAAAATTGATAGCTTGGGTGTTTCTATTTTCCTGTTTAGTGCGTCCAATGTTCAATCTATTTCTAATATATACATCCTTATAACCTTTTTCAGCTAACTTTTCATGTACGGTGTGTGGAGTTACAAATTCAAATAATCTATTGGCCGCATTGTTATCGCTTACTAAAAATATTTCTTTAATAGCTTGTTCAATATTTTGTGTGCCATCAATAGAATAGGGGTTATTATAAATAGTTTCTTGCCTTCCTGTTACACTGTCATAGGTCATTAAGGTAGCTTTTGAAAGCCCTTTAACTTTTAAGTTATTAATTTTTTCTAATGCTAAAAAAGCCAATGGCATTTTAACAGTACTAGCTGGATAAAAATATTCTTTAGGATTTAGTCGGTAAGTATATTCCTTAAAATGGGGGATATTATTTTTATCTCGATTGATTTGGGTGTAAATAATTTGAACACGGTAATCGTTGGGATGTGCTAAAATAGATCCAAACTGTGCTGGCTTTTGCTGCATTAATTCTTGCAATAAATTATTGCCAGATTGTGCTTGAGTAACTAAAGCAAAAACGCTAAGGCATAATAATAAGACGCCATGTTTCATACTCAAATGTATTAAAACTCACTTACATTAATCCATCTCCACCAATGAATAGTCTT
>CANHOY010000186.1 GCA_947462495.1 Bacteroidota bacterium | reverse complement strand
GATTGATTTCCATACACCTCCACCAGTAGATCCCATGTAAAAAGTATTTACATCGGTAAAAGAACCCACCCCCGCAGCGGCCCTGCCACCTCTAAAGGGTCCAATGAGCCTAAAATTTTGTGCTTTAATAATTGGATCCTGTGCCAATGCATTGGATGGCTCAACATTTGCAGCTACTGTTTTTTTCTTTTGAGCATCCACTTTATTGGCACCCAAGAAAGAAAATAAGACTGCAGTAATTAATAATAATTTTTTCATACTATTCGTTTTTTTATATTTAAATACTAAAATAACGGGCCCTTATTTTAATTAAGAACCCGTTAGTTATTTTATTTTATAGATTCGTAATCCTTGAATTTAGCTACAGGTGTAGCTTCCACAAGTTTTCTAAAATTGAGCCAATCTTTGGTAAAGAATTGATTTGCTTTTGTAAGTACATTTTGAATGGCTACTTCTGCATCTTGCAATTTCTTTTCTTCTTGTTCACCGGGCATGGTGTTTTTACCTAAAATTAACATGCTTGCATCTCTAATAATTGAGATAGGCGTAATAACGTCAACCGTACCGTAACCTTGCTTCTCTTGCTTTTTACCCATAATGTATTCACGTAAGGCTTTTGATTTTGCAGCGATGTCTTTATGCGCTTTATTTAAAGTATCTAAGCCTTTGTCTTTTTTATCCTTCCACTCTGTTTTTAATTGAGTCAACAAGGCATCTACTTCATCTAATTGATCTAATGCACTATTAAATTTATCTGCACTTGGCTGATGCTTTGCTAACAACTCGTCTTGCTTTTTAACTACTTCAGTTCTTTCAGCTAATCTAGCATCATCTTTTACCTCTATCCACATAGAATCTTTTTTATTATTAGCTGTAACAACTACTTTGTATTTTCCTGCCAATACATCACGACCTTTAAATTCTTTTACATCATCCGCATCTGCCACTTCTTCTACCATTCTTCTACCTCCACCTCCTCCGGTTTTTGGCATGCCTGCTGCACGATTTCCTTTCTGTTCAAATCCCCAATATTGTCTGTTAAAGCCAGAGTCCACTTTAAAGGTTAAATTTCTAATCACAGAATCTTGCGCATCTTTAATTTGCACTTTTACTTTTTTAATACTATCAATTAAATAAATAGTAAAAGGATACCCTACAGGACGATTGGTTCCATCATACATCCCCCAAGTGCTCCATTCATAACTTGAATTTTTATAGGCTGCATTAATTACTGCATTAGGTGCAGATACAAAAAAGTTAGTGGCCACTCCTTTATTGTGTGCCAACTTACGAAGAGGCTTAATATCATCTAGCACCCACATGGCTCTACCAAAAGTAGCAATCGCTAAATCGGCTTCTCTTTCCTGAATAGCAAAATCATAAGTGGAAACAGATGGGTAGCCATTTTTCCATTGTTGGAAACTATCTCCATTGTCTAAACTTACATACATGCCTTGTTCTGTTCCTACAAATAATAAATTAGGTTCAGCTGGATCTTGTATTACTGTTAAAGCAAAGCCAGTTACTTTAGTTGTACTCACTATATTAGTCCATGTTTTTCCTAAATCGGTCGATCTAAAAATATAAGGAGCGAAGTCCCCTTGTCTATAATTATTGGCTACCACAAATACTTCGTTCGCATTATAAGTAGAGGTTCTAATTTGTGGAATCCAGGCGCCTTTAGGCAAACCTGAAATATTAGCTGTCATGTTTGTCCATGTAGCACCACCATTTGTTGTCATTTGAACATTTCCATCATCCGTACCTACCCATATTAAATCTTTTTGAACAGCAGAAGGAGCAATAGCAATAATGGTGCAATGATTTTCTGCACCTGTAATATCAATACTTAAGCCTCCATTATTGGTTTGATCAATTTTAACACTATCATTAGTCGTTAAATCGGGAGAGATTACTTTCCATGCAGCACCTTTATTTAAACTTTTATGAACGAATTGAGAACCAAAATAAATTGTTTTTTTATCGAATGGATCTTGTGCAATAGCAGCATTCCAGTTAAAACGTAAAAGTGTTTTTGCATCTGGTGCAGGAGGTTGTATGTAAGAATTTTCGCCTGTTGCTGTATTATATCTTCCCACTGAACCGCCTTGGCTCATAGCATATACCCAGTTAGCATCTTCAGGATCAGGAGACACATCAAATCCATCTCCACCCCATAAATTATCCCAATAAAAATTCTTAATGCCTCCTTGTATATAGGTATAAGCTGGGCCTCTCCAAGAACCATTGTCTTGCATTCCACCCATTATATGATAAGGCGTTTCGTTATCAACATTGACATGATAAAATTGACCCACTGGAATTTTTTCATCAAACATCCAAGTTTTTCCACCATCTCTTGTAATACCAATACCACCATCATTTCCATCGATTATTAATTTATTGTCTGTTGGATGAATCCAAAATGCATGATGGTCTGGATGAATACCACTATATGGAATTATAGTTTCGAAATTTTTTCCTCCATCAATACTTTTCACTACGGTTTGACTAATGTACCATAATGTATTTTCATTTAAAGGATCACAAATGATATCTTGGAAATAAAAAGGACGATTGTCTACAATTGATTTTTGCGCATTCACTAAAGTAAAATTGTATCCGCCATCATCACTTTTATACAAACCGCTTTTGGTAGATTCTACCAATGCATACACTCTATTGGGATTGGATTTACTCATAGCAATTCCTACACGACCTAAATTTCCATCAGGCAATCCATTTTCTTTTCCCAATTTGGTGAAATTTTTTCCTCCATCAATGGTCATATAAATACCACTACCTTTTCCGCCACTTTCTAAATGGTAAGGATTACGGTAATGATGCCACATAGCCACCAATAATTTATTTGGATTTTTTGGATCCATAATCATATCACCTACCCCTGAAGTATCATTGGTATATAATATTTGATTCCAAGTTTCACCACCATCAGTTGTTTTATATACCCCTCTATTTTTACTTTGTCCATAAGGGTTTCCAATCGCACCTGCATAAACCACATTTGGATTAGTGGGATCTATTATTACTCTATGAATATTTCTAGTTTGCTCCAATCCCATTCTTTTCCATGTTTTACCGGCATCCAAGGTTTTATACATTCCTTCTCCAATACTCACTGAATTTCTTGGATTACCTTCTCCTGTTCCTACCCAAACCACACTTGGATTTGATTGTTGAATAGCTAATGCACCAATATTTAATAAAGGTTGTTCATCAAATACGGGAGTCCAACTCACTCCGCTATTATTAGTTTTCCAAACACCACCAGAAGCAGCGCCAATCCATATATTATTTGGGTTGGCTATTTCCGCATCAATCGTAGTAACACGACCACTCATTGATGCTGGACCCACATTACGAGGCTTCCAATTTTTAAATACTTTATTAATGTCTACTTTAGTTTCAGTAGCGGTTTCTACCGGTACTACTTTTTTTGATTTTTGAGCAGACAAATTAGTTATTGACAAAGTCAATGACAATAACAAGGT
>CANHOY010000185.1 GCA_947462495.1 Bacteroidota bacterium | reverse complement strand
TGAGGTTGAATATACCAACGAAAATAATAAAGGTGAAAAAATAAAAGTGGCTTACGATTATTTAATTAATGCTACTGGACCAAAATTAAACTTTGAAGCAACAGAAGGTTTAATTCCCGGAAATGGCAATATTGCATCGGTTTGTACTTTTGGTCACGCCAGTCATGCATGGGAACTATTGCAATCTAAATTAGATAAAATGAAAAATGGCGAGAAACAAATTTTTGTCATTGGAACAGGTCATCCCACTGCAACCTGCCAGGGTGCTGCCTTTGAATATATTTTAAATGTTGATTTTGAAATTAAAAAAAGGGGATTAGAAAAACAAGCCCAAGTAATTTGGATTACGAATGAATATGAATTAGGTGACTTTGGAATGGGTGGCGCATTTATTCCAAAAGGTGGATTTATTTCAAATACTAAATTGTTTGCAGAATCCTATTTTGTTGAAAGAAACATTACCTGGATTAAAAGAGCGGGTGTGAAAAAAATAGACGATCATACAATTTATTATGAAAATTTAGATGGAGAATATTTAGAACAGTCCTATGATTTTGCGATGCTGATACCTGGTTTTGCAGGACATGGTTTTAAAGCCTATGATAAAACTGGTAATGACATTTCAGATAAATTATTTGCACTAAGTGGACTTATGAAAGTAGATGCAGACTATATTCCAAAACCATTTGAACAATGGACTATTAAAGATTGGCCTGAAACCTATCAAAATCCAAGTTACCCTAAAATCTTTGCACCCGGAATTGCATTTGCACCTCCCCACTCTATTTCTAAACCCATGACAAGTAAAAATGGTACACCCATTTTTGCATCTGCCCCAAGAACAGGTATGCCATCAGGAATTATGGGCAAGGTAACAGCAGACAATATCATTCATTGGATTAAAACTGGCAGCGCAACAATGATTCACAAGGCATCAATGGGACGTATGGGAGCAGCTTGTATTGTATCAGCAGGATATGGCATGCGAAAAGGAACTGCGGCTACAATGACCGTGAGCCCTGTAGTACCAGATTGGGAAAAATTTCCTGAATGGGGTAGAGATATTAATACCACTATGGGCGAGCCAGGATTGGCAGGACATTGGTTAAAGTGGCTAATGCATTATATGTTCTTATACAAAGCAAAGGGTTTACCATTTTGGTGGTTGATCCCTGAATAGAAATAAAAAAAATAAACACTATGGAAAACAGACTCATTATAACTAAATACTCCGAGCAGTATTATCCTCCTACTCCTAATAATTTTACACTATTCTTAAGGAGATCTATCTTCTTTCAATTAATTCGTTTTTTTATACTGAACTATAAAATAATGAAGATTGTAATTAAGGGGCATTCATAAAAAAATGGGAAACCTCAGGCGGAAACAAAAAAGGACCTACGATGTAACGTAAGTCCTTGATGAGGGAAAGAAATGATTACTTTACTATATTAAAATCCTCTTTCCATAGCACTATTAACAATAGCATCTAAATCGGATTGAGTAATAAATTGAGGAACATAAGTGAAGCCTAAAGATTTTAAACTACTAAAGTAATTTCTCATGTGATTCCTACTTCCTTTAGAAAGCATTTGGTATACTAATATAATATCTTGGTTATCTACTTTAAGTAAATCAACCTTTAAATCATATAAATCTAAATCTTCGATTGTTGCACCAACTTTATATGCTTCTAAAATTGAGACATTGCCAGCATTTACTAGATTAGTGTACAATGCTTGCAATCCAGGATCTGTAAATACACCAATCGCATTTACACCTACTGGATCATTTATATTATACTTTGTAAGCAATTGTAAAATTGCATCTGTATGTGTCTGCTCACTTCTTGATATATTATCAAAAATCATTAGACCATATTTATTAAACATTGTAATATATACATCTCTTGCTAATTTCTCCTCTTCTCTCATATGAATAAGGCTCTTAGCTTCATCATCACTAATAGTTTGCATTGGAAGCGTTGCAATTTGACTATTTAAATAAATACTGTTAAACTGCCCATATTGGTCTGCAATACTTAAGCTATCAGTTTTGGAACAAGAGAATGTAAAAAAGCTAATAAATGTAAATACAGTAACAAATGCTACCCTCATCCTTGAATTTCTCATGTTATGATTTTTAATTATTGTAAAGCTCATCTTATAATAGTTACTACATCATGACACCTATCATAGAGTGTAATGATAGGTTTCATATTCTAAAAATTATTGTTGCATTAGATTTACTTAAATATTTAAATATGAAAAAGATTTTTTTACCATTTGTAATCTTAATAGCAAGTCTGTTAAGTTTACCTTCGTTTTCTCAAAAAAATAATGAATCAGTTGCACTTGGCCTGCCTGGAGATAACCTTAATCTTTATGCTGTATTAGAGGTTTTTCAAAAATCACCAACTTTGGAAGGCTTTGAGAAATCGCTTAACGATAAAGAACTTAAAATCAACAACCTTGATTTGAATAATGACAAATTTGTAGATTTTATAAAAGTTGTTAATGTAAAAGAAGGTAATTCGCATTCTATAATACTTCGTGTTGCCCTAAATGAAAAAGAAAATCAGGATCTAGCCGTTATAGCCATTACTAAAGATGCAGCAGGTAATGTGTCTGTACAAATTATTGGTGATGAAGAATTGTATGGCAAAAATTACATTATAGAGCCATGCAATAACAAAGTAATCGACGGTATCCCAAACCCTGCATACATAGGAACTAATAGCAATTTTTTTTACGCGAATAACTGGCCTGTAGTAGTATATCTATTTTCACCAGGGTATATGATGTATAATTCACCATGGTATTGGAGTTATTACCCATCTTATTGGAATCCGTGGATGACAATAGGCTATTTTGACTATTGGAGTATTTATTATCCCTATTATACCAATTCATTTTATCGCAGAAATACATATATAAGGTACCCTGTCCATTATTTATCCTACACTAAAATAAGAAATACTTCTGCTTTATTGATTCAGAATCGAAATAACGGAAACTATAATGCAACTTATAATGGTAAAATATATAAAAAACCTGTGGCTCCATTTACACGTAAGCTTAAACCACAGATTAAACAAAAACAAACAACAGCACCTGGGATAAAAAAACAAACGCTACCTTCTAATCGAAGAAAAATAACTGTGCCACCCAAAAAGAAAACCAACTAGTGTCACAAAGCGTGCAAAAAAAGATACTGCAAATAATTAAAATTGATAAAATATAAATTTCAAAAAAAGCCTGTCACTTTCGTGACAGGCTTTGTAGCGAGACCGGGATTTGAACCCGGGACCTCAGGGTTATGAAGATTTTTTGAGAACATGTAGGCGTTGATTTGTAGTTAGTTATGTTTTCACAAAACGGAAAACGACCGATTTGGACCGAATTCAGGGGGTGTTTTCCTCACGCAGCGAATTCAAGTATGTATAGAAAAATACATGTTAAAACAATTGATTAATTCTGGTTTTAGATACTTAAATGCAAATTACCCTTTGGATAAATACATGAAGTATTTTAGAAGGATTAATTAAGCTCACGCAT
>CANHOY010000184.1 GCA_947462495.1 Bacteroidota bacterium | reverse complement strand
CTTTACCTATGAAGTAATTATGGTAGATGATGGTAGTGATGATAATAGCTGGGACACTATAACAAATTTAAGGGTTCAATACCCTGATTTAAAAGGAATCAAGTTTCAACGTAATTATGGGAAGTCCGCCGCCTTAAATGAAGGATTTAAATTAGCACAAGGTGATGTAGTGATTACCATGGATGCTGACTTACAAGATTCGCCTGATGAAATTCCAGAACTATATGAAATGATTGTTCAGCAAGGTTTTCATTTAGTGAGTGGCTGGAAAAAGAAAAGATATGATAATACTTTCACTAAAAATATTCCTTCTAAAATATACAATGCAGTAGCAAGAAGAAGTTCAGGTATTGTTTTACACGATTTTAATTGTGGTATTAAGGCTTATCAGTTGAAGGTGATAAAAAGTATTGAAGTGTTTGGCGAAATGCACCGGTACATCCCTATTTTGGCAAAGTGGGCTGGGTTTAAGAAAATTGGGGAGAAAGTAGTAGTTCATCAAGCTAGAAAATATGGTACGACTAAATTTGGATGGGAGCGTTTTGTAAATGGCTTTTTAGATTTAATGACCATTCAGTTTCTATCCAAGTCTGGGAAAAAACCAATGCAATTCTTTGGTTTAATTGGCTCCTTTTTTTTCCTTATAGGATTTATTGCTTTTGGTTCCATTGTAGTTGACAAGATTTTAGATCCAGAATATGGTGTAACCAATAAGCCTACTTTTTTCATTGCACTTACTGCCATGATTATTGGAATACAATTATTTTTAGCTGGATTTATTGCTGAATTGGTGAACAGAAATGCCCCAGATAGAAACACTTATTTAGTGGAAGAAAAAATAGGGTTTAATAGTTAATCTGTTACCTGCACATTTCATGAAAAAGAAAGTTATCATTATTGGACCCGCTTGGCCCTTAAGAGGTGGATTAGCTACTTTTGATGAACGTTTGACTACTCAATTTATGCAGGAGGGTTTGGAGGTCACTATCTATACTTTCTCTTTACAATACCCTAACTTTTTATTTCCCGGAAGTACTCAATATTCCCAAGAGCCAGCACCCGCTCATTTAAAAATAAAAGTATGCATCAATTCAATAAATCCATTTAATTGGATCAAAATTGGCAATGAACTAAGAAAATTGAAACCTGATTTTATAGTAGTTCGTTTTTGGATGCCTTTTTTTGGGCCATGTTTAGGCACGATACTTCGCATAGTGAAAAGGAATCAATTCACTCAAAATATTTGTATAGCCGATAATATTATACCCCACGAAAAAAGACCAGGTGATACGTTATTTACAAGGTATTTTATTAAACCTATGCACAGGTTTGTTACCATGAGTGAACTGGTGAATAAGGATTTATCTACTTTTACCAATACTCCCTCTACCAATATAGTACACCCTATTTATGACACTTTTGGTGAAATTTTATCTAAACAGGAAGCACGTACCCATTTGCAATTACCTCTCAATGATAAAATAATTTTATTCTTCGGGTTTATAAGAAAATACAAAGGCTTAGACCTACTACTGGAAGCGATGAATGATGAAAGAATAAAAGGAGCTAATATTAAATTATTGGTGGCGGGCGAATTTTATGATGATCCCACATTTTATAAAGAAATTATTCAGAAATATAATTTAGAGGCTTCCCTTTTTTTAAGAACTAATTTTATCAATGACAGCGAAGTAAAATATTATTTATGTGCCGCCGATTTTGTAATTCAGCCATATAAATCGGCTACACAAAGTGGAGTAACTCCTTTGGCTTACCATTTTGAGAAACCCATGCTCGTTACTAATATTGGTGGATTACCAAGTTTAGTTCCTCATTTAAAAGTAGGGGTTGTTGCGGAAGCCAACCCTATAGACATTGCTTCAGGTATTATGACCTTGTATGAATTAGGCGAAACCCATTTTTTAAAGCATCTTTGTGAAGAAAAAAAGAAGTACGGTTGGGACATACTAACTGCTGCTATCACTCAAAATAATAAGTAATAAGCATGCTATTTCGAAGCAAAGCCCCTTTAAGAATTGGATTGGCAGGTGGTGGTACAGATGTAAGCCCTTACAGTGATGAATTTGGTGGAATTATTTTAAATGTTACTTTATCCTTATACGCACATACCACTATTGAATTTATCGATGAGCCAAAAATCATCATTGAATCTATTGATAAAAAGGAAACTCAAAGTTTTGAATTAACAACTACCCTTCCCATTGATGGCACTTTAGATTTAGTAAAAGGGGTATACAATCGCATTCAAAAAGATTATCCATTTACAGTAAGCGGCTTTAAAATTTCCACCAAAGTAGATGCGCCAGCTGGAAGTGGATTAGGTACATCCTCTACTTTAGTGGTTTCTATATTAGGGGCATTCAAAGAAATGTTGAAGTTCAAGTTAAACGAGTATGAAGTAGCACATTATGCTTATGAAATAGAAAGAACAGATTTGGCATTGGCTGGTGGAAAACAAGATCAGTATGCAGCTACTTTTGGGGGATTTAATTTTATGGAATTTTCTGCCAATGATAAAGTAATTGTAAACCCACTTCGTATTCGTCAAGATTACATTAATGAATTAGAAAATAATTTGGTCTTGTATTTTACTTCTTCTACTAGAGAATCTGCCACCATTATCAAAGAGCAACAAAAGAATGTGTTGGAGAAAAATGTGAAAAGTATCGAAGCCATGCATCATCTGAAAGATCAAGCGAAAAGAATGAAAGAGGCTTTGTTGATGGGTCAAATAGATACCATTGGAGAAATTTTAGATTATGGCTTTCAACAAAAAAAGGACATGGCCTCCAATATTTCTAACGATGCCATTGAAAAAATATACCATGCGGTAAAAAAAGCTGGAGCAACTGGTGGCAAAATAAGTGGTGCTGGCGGCGGTGGTTTTATGATTTTTTACTGTCCAAAAAATACCAAACATAAAGTAATAGAAACATTAGAGACCTTAGGAGGAACCATTAAGCAATATAGCTTTACCAAACATGGTTTAACCACTTGGACCATTTCCAATTAATCTATTTATCTTTACTTAAGCAATGAATGAAAATTATAACTATGCAAACTAAAATAAACGAAATTATTACGGCCTCTATAGAGGTAAAAAGTCAAATTCTACATGACGCTGCTTTTTCTAATAAAATAGAAAAGGCGATAGATATTATTACAGATGCCTTTAAAAAAGGCAATAGTGTCTATTTTGCAGGTAATGGCGGAAGCGCTGCTGATGCACAACACTTGGCTGCAGAATTTTCTGGACGTTTTTACAAGGACCGCAAAGCATTGCCTTCTGAAGCCTTGCATTGTAATACCTCTTATTTAACAGCGGTCGCCAACGATTATAGTTATGATGTTATTTACTCAAGATTATTAGAAGGATTAGCTAAGCCAGGAGATGTATTAGTAGGCATTAGCACTTCGGGTAATTCTGGTAATATTGTGAAGGCATTTGAAAAATGTAAAGAGTTAAAAGTAAGTACCATAGGATTTACTGGAGCTGGTGGAGGAAAAATGAAAGAACTAAGTGATTTACTTTTAAATGTACCTTCTAACGATACCCCAAGAATTCAAGAAAGTCATATTCTTATTGG
>CANHOY010000183.1 GCA_947462495.1 Bacteroidota bacterium | reverse complement strand
ATATTGATACTGCCTTTATTGGTATGTTTTCGAATTTCAATAATAGCTTCTTTCATGGTCTCCCACATTAACAAGGGTTCTCCCTCGCAACCTTGTCCAAAACTTACAATAGGAAAAGGAGCGGTCATTAAATGAGGCACGGTATATTCCACCACTTCGGCAGCAGTGGGTTTAAAAACCAAACGTTCTTGATTAGAGATAATTTCTTCTTCTATAGGTTGAAAAGAAATACAACCAATACAATTCGCATTACAGGCAGGAGAAATAGGAATAGGGCATTCCCATCTGCCCATGGCAAAATTTCTTGCTGCAGGACAATGATAAGTCATGCAACAGTTTTCCATTAAATGTTTTACCAATCTATTTTTACTATAATTGGCTAATAATTGATTGGTACCTGTTTCAATTATTTTTTGATCGTAGCCTTCGCAATCCTGTCTAATGTCTTTTTCAATTCTTACCGCAGGTACATAATTTTTTCCATCCTGCCAACCAACAGCGGTGTAGCAAAATAAAGGGAGGGTGGGTGCATTGGGTAAGGTTTCATATGCTGCAATATATAAGCCTGTATGTGCAGGTGGTATAAAGGCAGCTACTGCCCAACCTTTTTCACAAATGCGCATTTCGCCTGTTTCCACATCAATACCAATGCCTCTTCTTTCAGGCAATTCATACAAGCTACCTCCATTAGGTAATTCTATCCAGTCTTCATGGGGTATTGTAAAGGCGTCCCAGCCGGCCCGGCCTGTTACATACAAACTAGTGTCTTCAAATATTTGGCCTTTGCCATCTGAATATAAAATAAAAGGGGAGCTGTGTAATGACATGAGGCAAAGGTATCTATTAGGAGTTAATTAAAGCTGAATTGGCTATTTGTTGTGCACAAAATTCATTGAATTCTTGAGTGATGATAGCTGTTACAGGCTCATTAATTTCTTTTTGAATGAGTTTATTGTTTTTGAAATCTATCGTAATCAAATCGTCTTTTATAAGGGCATTTTGAATACTTGTCCAAGGGTAATATTTTTTAGGGAAGGTATTGATCACCATTCCTGTAGGGTCAAAAGCCAATTCGTAAGGGAATTTTACTTGTCTTTCAAATAAGGCACCTATTAAAAATATGCCAGAAATGAGCAAGCCATTGGGCTGTAAAAACCAACCCCAGGAAGCCAAAAGTAAGCCTAAACGATAATAGGGGATGACTCCTTTTTTACGTTGAAATAGGCAAAAAATCCACCAGCTTACAAAGGATGTCATAATAGCAAAAATCAAGGCTGGCTTAGGAAATAAGCCTAAATAAATGGAGTAGGAAAAGGCAACTACAGATATCAATAGCATGAATTGGCTAATGCGATCGACGTTTTTAAAATCGGGGCTTTTACAAACAATGATATAGTCAAAAACACGCATATAATTTGAGTTTCGAGTTGAGTAATATTTGGTGCAATTTAAGTCCATTTGTTTAACTTTGTACCATGAAGAAAACACATCTTATTTTATTGGTACTAATTGCTGCGGCGATAGTTGTTTTAATTAGCTATACTGGCGATTTAAGTAGTTATGAAACTATTGGTTCTGCTAAACAAAAGGAAGGCAAGTTTGTAAACTTAATTGTCAAAATGGACAAGTCAGTCCCTGTTCAATATGATCCTATTAAAGACCCTAATTTATTGCAATTTAATGTGCAGGATAGCTTAGGGGGTAAAATAGCAGTAGTGTATCATAATACTATGCCAACAGATATGGAAAAGTCTGAAAGATTGGTATTAAAAGGCAAAGTACAAGGAGATCATTTTGAATGTTCCGCTATTGTTATGAAATGTCCTTCCAAATACAAGGACAATCCCAATGCAATGCAAGAGCAACCGGTAACAATTAGCAATTAATAATTTCAATTAGGTAAATGAATACAACGAAGTTTATTGGCGAGCAATTACTGCCTGGTCAAATAGGATATTTTTTAACGATACTTACTTTAGTAGCCTCTTTATTATCCACTTTTGCTTTTGCAAAAGCATTTTTTTCAAAAGAGCTAACGATACAAAACCAATGGCATAAATTAGCCAAAATTGCATTTTATATAGAAGCAGTAGCAGTATTTTCTTGCTTTATTGTTCTTTTCTATATCATCAACAATCATTTGTTTGAATACAAATATGCATACATGCACAGCGATAAGAATTTGCCTTTTCAATATTTGTTAAGTTGTTTTTGGGAAGGGCAGGAAGGAAGTTTTTTACTTTGGAGCTTTTGGCATTGTGTATTGGGTTTATTTGTATTAGCAAGATTAAAAAAATGGAATAACAATATCAATGGAGTGATGATGGTATTGAACTTTGTTCAATTTTGTTTGGCTACGATGGTAGTGGGCTTATTTATTTTTGATTCAAAAATTGGAAGTAGTCCATTTTTATTATTAAGAGAAGAAATGAACTGGCCTATACTTTCTCGTCCCGATTATTTAAATTTAATTAAAGATGGCACTGGTTTAAATACTTTATTACAGAATTATTGGATGGTGATTCATCCTCCCATTTTATTTTTAGGTTTTGCTTCTACCACCATCCCTTTTGGTTTTGCAGTAGCAGGGTTAATAAAGAAAGATCATGATTGGATGGATCGATGTTTACCATGGGCCACTTTTTCTGCAGGGATATTAGGACTGGGTATAATGATGGGTGCAGCATGGGCTTATGAAAGTTTAACCTTTGGTGGTTATTGGGCCTGGGATCCAGTGGAGAATGCCTCCTTAGTGCCTTGGTTAACGTTGGTTTCCGCTATTCATGCTTGTATTATTTATAGGAAAACAGGAGGTAGTTTAAAAACCACTTACTTGTTTTTTGGAATTAGTTTTTTACTGGTATTGTATTCTACTTTTTTAACAAGAAGTGGCATATTGGGGGATACTTCGGTGCATGCTTTTACCGATTTAGGAATGAATGGGCAACTGTTAGGCTTCTTATTAATATTTGTCATTCCCTATTTTGCATTATTTCTAGCGAGGTATAAGTCAATGGCTGCGCCTCAAAAAGAAGATGAAATTAAAAGTAGAGAGTTTTGGATGTTAGTAGGTTCGCTAATATTATTTTTGTCCGCAGTGGTAATTATTGCTATTACTTCTATTCCAGTTTTTAATAAGCTATTTGGAACTAAAATTGCTCCGCCAGAAGATGCCGCCTTTGCACACAATCAAGTACAAGTTTTTGTGGCCATTATTATTGGGTTGCTTACGGCTATTGGGCAGTTTTTAAAGTTCAAAGGAACAACAGGGGAATATATCAAACAAAAAATTACTATACCCTTATTAATTGCAATCGTCTTGAGTGCAGTGGTGTATATATTTGTAGGGGTAAAGTATGATGAAAAAGGAATTGGGTTCACAGGAGCTATTTATGTAGCTTTATTTGCTTCCGTTTTCACCGTAGTAGCAAATTTATTTTATTTTATTTCTGTTCAAAAATGGAAACTAAAATCTGCTGGTGCTTCCATAGGACATATTGGATTTGGAATGGTATTGGTTGGCATTTTAATTTCTTCTTCCAATAAAACTGTTTTAAGTTGGAATACCACGGGAATTAGTCCTTTGCGGATGGAGTCCAATAAAAATCCAGCAGGTAATCCTAGAGAAAATATTACTT
>CANHOY010000182.1 GCA_947462495.1 Bacteroidota bacterium | reverse complement strand
GCTAAATCACGTGGCAAAGTTTTTTGACTTCTATCATGATCATCCCACTCTTGCTGTGCCATTAAAGCAGGTACTGCTAAAAATGAAATTACAGTAGCAGCAATAGCCGCCATTTTTTTAGACATTATTTTTTCAATCCAAACAGCTAATTGCAATACTCCAAGGCCAATCCAGATAGTAAATACATAAAAGGATCCCACATAGGCGTAATCACGTTCACGTGGTTGCAAACTTTGCTGATTTAAATACATCACAATGGCAATGCCTGTAAAAAAGAATAATAAGCCGGTTACAATTAAATCTTTTTTATTGTTTTGGTATTGGAATATAAATCCAATGATACCTAACAATAATGGGAACATGAATAAAGTATTATGTGCTTTGTTTTGATTATTTATAGAATCGGGTAATTTAGCTTGATCTCCAAAAAATAAATTATCAACAAAAGGAATACCTGTACTAAAATTTCCATCTCTTACATTCCCAAAACCTTGCAAGTCATTTTGCTTGCCTGCAAAATTCCATAAAAAATAACGTAGGTACATGAAACCAAATTGATAATTGGTAAAGTACTTCACATTATCTCTTAATGTTGGCGGGACTCCATCTTCCACACCAGCAAAGGCTTTAAAACTATCCATCTGTCCTCTATCATTGTCCGAATCCCACATTCTTGGGAATAAGTGCGCTGAAGGTGCTGAAGTCCAATCTCTCTTATAATTTTTCCCGGCAATTTCGTAGGTCGATTTAGATTTCACATATTGATCCCCATTCTCTACATTTTCAACTTTATCTACATAATCTGGGCCAAAGACCACTGGCCAATCTCCGTATTGCTCTCTACCTAAATACCCCATCAAAGTCACTGGATTGTCTACATTGTACATATCCACAGAAGGATCTGCATTAGAACGAATCAAGGTAGTAAGATAACTTGTGTAGCCTAATAAGAAAAATACTACAGACCAAATACCCAGTTTTAAAAAGTAAAGCCCTTTTTTATTGGCATAGCGAACCCCTAATGCAAGTAGCACTGCTACCAAGATAAAGAAGAAAATAAATCCGCTAAAGAAAGGCAAACCAAATGAGTTAACAAAATTGATATCAAATGCACCTGCCCATTTGATCGTATACTGAATTAAAAACACTTGAACAAACCCAGTAATAATAACCCCTATTAAAAAAGCAAATAGCCCCCCTTTAAAACTTGGCTTATATTGTCTAAAATAATACACCATCACAATGGCAGGAATGGTTAAAATATTCAATAAATGGACTCCAATGGAAATCCCCATTAAATAAAATATAAAAATAATCCACTTGTCAGCACCTGGCTCATCTGCTTTATGTTCCCATTTTAAAATAGCCCAAAACACCAATGCAGTAAAGAAAGAACTTAAGGCATAGACCTCCCCTTCCACCGCACTATACCAAGCCGTATCACTAAAAGTATAAGCCAAGGAACCAACGATGCCAGCTCCCATAATTAGAATAATCTGATAATTAGTCAATGCCGCACCAGTTTGTTTCTCCACCAATCTTTTAGCAAAATGGGTAATGGTCCAAAATAAAAATAAAATGGTAAATCCACTGGCTAATGCACTCATGGTATTTACTGCCTTTGCTGCAGTTAAAGGATTGTCACCAAAAAAAATGATAAACAACCTTCCCAATAATACAAACATCGGTGCTCCTGGAGGGTGAGGAATTTGTAATTTATAGGCACTGCTTATAAATTCTCCGCAATCCCAAAAGCTAGCAGTTACCTCTGTAGTCATGACATAGGCGGTACAAGCAATTAAGGTCACGATCCAACCCGTCCAATTATTGATTTTTTTGAAGTCCATTTTGACGATTTTATTAGTTGCAAACTTAAATGAATCTAGCCAAAATGGGAAATATATAGCAGCTTTAAGTATATTTTAAGATTTTCCCGTTCCCCTTAGGTTTTTTATCTTTGTAGACCATGAGTCAATCACGTTCCGTCGCTTTTCATACTTTAGGCTGTAAACTGAACTTTTCTGAAACTTCCACCCTATCCAGACAATTGGAGCAGGAGGGTTTTGAGAAAAAAGCATTTACGGACATTGCCGACATTTATGTAATCAATACCTGCTCAGTAACTGAGAATGCGGACAAAGAATGTCGTCAATTGGTCCGTCGCATTCAAAGATTGGCACCAGAAAGTTTTGTGGTTATTACGGGCTGCTATGCTCAATTAAAGCCCACCGAAATAGCTAATATACCGGGCGTTGACTTGGTCTTAGGCGCTGCTGAAAAATTTAATTTAGTACATCATTTAGATAGTTTAACCAAAGGGGATCCTACCAAAATTTGCAGTTGTGATATTGAAACAGTTACCGGTTTTAATACTTCCTTTTCTGTTAATGATCGTACCCGTACTTTTTTAAAAGTGCAGGATGGCTGCGACTATAGCTGTTCTTTTTGTACCATTCCTATGGCCCGAGGCAAAAGCAGAAGCGACCGTATTGAAAATGTAGTCACTCAAGCGCAAGCACTTGCTAAAAATGGGGTCAAAGAAATTGTATTGACGGGTATTAATTTAGGTGACTTTGGTAAAGGCGAAGATGGCGGTAAAAAAAATCAAGAAAACTTTTTTGATTTAGTAAAAGCTTTGGATCAACAAACTGACATCCCTCGTTATCGTATTTCTTCCATAGAGCCAAACTTGTTAACCAATGAAATTATTGAGTGGGTGGCCAATAGCAATAAGTTTATGCCTCATTTTCATATCCCTTTACAAAGTGGATCGGATGCCGTTTTGAAATTAATGCAAAGAAGATATACTAGCGAATTGTACCAAGATAGAGTCAATTTGATAAAAAAAATTATACCCCATGCCTGTATTGGAGTAGATGTTATTGTTGGCTCACCTGGAGAAACAGAAGCCTATTTTAATGAAAGCCTCCATTTCATTCATGCATTAGATATTGCCTATTTGCACGTATTTACTTATTCAGAAAGAGCCGCTACCAAAGCCCTAGACATTAAACCTGTAGTTCCAATGAGTGTAAGACAGGATAGAAATAAAATAGCAAGAAATTTATCTTATCAAAAATTACAATACTTTACAGAGCAACATTTAGGGAGTACACGTAAAGTTTTATTTGAATCGGTAAAACATACCAAAGATGAAATAGGCGAAGGTATGTTGGAAGGATTTACAGATAATTACATAAAAGTAATAACTCCATTTAAACCTGACTACAGCAACCAAATTATAGATTGGACCTTAGCTTAGCTCAAGAAATTTTCTAACCGACAGAAACTTCTCCTACTTTAAATTCGACAATCATCATCATATTGATGCTCTCTAAACGAACATACACCGTTTTTTTGCTAGATTTAATGACTTCTCCTTTTTGCCCCATAAATAAACCTTGATTGATAGATACTTTAGTACTTGCTGGTATATTCGCCATATCTACCACCTGTATATTCGTATTGGACTGCCCTAAGTATTTTCTGATGGCTTCAATTTCATTGTCTCTAATAACCGCTGGCTTTTTTAGAAAGTATAAAAAATTAACCACCCCAATGGTAGATAAAATTTTGGTGTAGTCTTCTTTATTTGCTTTTATAAAAACATAGGAACGAAACAAAGGTTCTTCAATAATTTTTTTTCGAT
>CANHOY010000181.1 GCA_947462495.1 Bacteroidota bacterium | reverse complement strand
TAGGTATTTTTTCATTTCCAAAACCTGCAAACGGAAACGTAATTTTAGCAAGTGGTTTTAAAGTATCGATATTTTTCTTAGTATCTGCAGTTGCTGTTAAAGGACCCACTAATGATACTGTCCATGTGTTTTTATTACCAGCAGGATCGGTTCCAATTCCAGACCAGTTAGCACCTACTATGGCACCACCCAGTCTAATTTGTTCTGCACCCTTTGCTTTTTTATTAGGGAAAGAAATTTTAACCAAAGATTCATTGATGGAAATTTTTGCAGCTAAAGTGTCTGTACCAATAATAGAGGCAGATAAATCTTTTTTAACTTCTAAATTATAATCGGTTTTGGTTCCGCCTACATTTAATGTTAATTTATACTTTCCGGCATAATTATTCCACTCACTACTGGTTACATCATATTTATTTCCTTGCACCCAGTTCTCAATAATTTTTGCATTGGTTGCAAATATGGGCTCTGTAGTAATTATAAAATTAGCCAACTTGCCCATTTCTAAAGACCCTACCTGATCGTAAACACCCAACATGGTTGCAGGTGTTTTTGTTAAAGCCTCCAATGCTTTTGATTCAGACAAACCAAAGCGAATTGCTTTTTTAATATTGGCTAAAAAGTTTTTACTATCTTTTAAATCTGAACTACTAATACTAAATGATACATTTGCTTTTTCAAAGGCTGCTAAATTAGTAGGTGCTAATTCCCAGTGTTTCATATCTGCTAAAGAAACAAAACGCGCATCGTTAGGATCTTCTACATCCATTGCATCAGGAAAGTCTACATTTAATATATAGCTAGCCTTGGTTTTTATAATCTCCTCTATTCTTTGATAACCATTATCGCCACCCTTAATGATATATTGCACTCCAAACTCATCCCCTAATCTGTCTGCTCTAACTGTACTCCATTTATCATCAGCCGCAAAAATTTGAGGTATATTTTGAATACTGTTCCATGCTTCTAATGAAAGGTTAGAACCCTCACCAACTGGTTTTGTTTGATACCACTTTGCATCTAAATAGGTTTGACGCAATAAAGCAATACTTCCAATTAAGCTTGATGGATAAGATTGAGTTGAAGACCCTTTTTCAAAAGAATAGACTGCTGCTGCCTTTGTTTTAAGCAAGGCTTGATTATTATTTTCGGTAGCTAGTGTTACCACCGCACCGGTTCCTCTTGAGATACCATCTTTAATATGTGTAAAAACAGCCCCAAATCCGTTGGCTCTGAAATTTTTCGCAGCAGCTTCATCTATAGAAAATACATCAGAAGCATTTACTTCTGGTTTAATGGCTTGATTCCAGTTATAAGCACCAGGCTTATTGGAGAGGAATTGTCCAGGACCCCCATAGTTGAAAGTGGCCGCTGGTCTTTTTGCTTGACTTGCTCCATAGTCTGTGAAAGGGTCTACAAAAGAAGGATATATAAATTTACCCGCACAGTCCACCACGATCGCATCTTTTGGAATTGTGACGCTAGTGCCCACAGCAATTATTTTTCCTTGTTTAATTAATAAGGTAGCTTTTTCAAGCTTTGTTTTTTCATTTTGAATAATAGTCGCATTCGTAAAAGCATATAAGCCTGTACGAATATCACGAATGCCATTAATTGGAAAACTTTCTTGGGCGCTTGCATAATTGAATAGGCCAACAAGAAATAACCAAAGAAATATCTTTTTCATAAGCTTCATATTTTATTGCTTTTAAATTAAGCTTATAAAGCTACTAAAAACTGCTTGTTAAAAAGCGGTGAAATATTATTTTTTGATGAGTGGCTTAAAGGAAGTGAATCTACACAAATTAACGACCAATAAAAACCATAAGTATTTGGATATCGCTAGGGTTGACACCACTTATACGACTAGCCTGCCCTATAGTAATTGGACGAATTTTTTTGAATTTTTGTAAGGCCTCAATAGAGAGCGCAGACAATTTATCGTAATCAAAATTATCGGGAATCATTTTATTTTCAAGGGTTAACATTCGCTCTACGATTTCTTTTTCTTTCTCAATATAACGCTCGTATTTAATTTGTATCTCTGCTTGTTCTAAATGATCTATTTCTTTTTCTGCTAATTTTTCTTTTAATTCAGTGCAGTTTTCAATCACTTGATTTAGGCTAATATTCGGTCGTAGTAAGAGTTTCGAAGCTTTTTGTTTTTCTGTTATGACCATTGAATCAATACTATTTAAGAAACCATTTACTTCATCAGGTATAATAGTTTGATTTGAAAGTATGGTTTTAATAGTAGCAACTTGATTTGTTTTTTCTTCAACCTTTCGCATTCTATCGGCACTTGCAAAACCAAGTTGATAACTTAATTCTGTTAATCTTAGGTCTGCATTATCTTGTCTTAATAAGGTTCTAAATTCTGCACGAGAGGTAAACATTCTGTAGGGCTCGTTGGTGCCTTTGCTGATAAGGTCATCGATCAAAACACCAATATAGGCATCACTTCTTTTTAGAATTAAAGGCGCTTTATTATTAATTTTTAAGTTTGCATTAATGCCGGCCATAATACCCTGACAGGCTGCTTCCTCATAACCCGTTGTACCATTAATTTGTCCAGCGAAATATAAGTTTTCTATCGCCTTCGTTTCAAGCGTATAGGTTAATTGAGTGGGTTGAAAATAATCGTATTCAATCGCATATCCCGGTCGGAACATACGGGCCTTCTCAAATCCTGGAACCTTACGAAGAGCTTCGTATTGAACTTCTTCTGGTAAGCTGGTACTGAATCCGTTTACATATATTTCAACTGTATTCCAGCCTTCTGGTTCTACAAATAATTGATGACGCTCTCTATCGGCAAAGCGATTAATTTTGTCTTCTATACTTGGGCAATACCTTGGGCCCACTCCTTCAATTCGACCTTGGTACATAGGACTACGATCAAAACCAGTTCTTAATACATCGTGTACTATATTATCGGTATAAGTTATCCAACAAGAACGCTGATCTTTAGCCTTAATTCTTGGTATATCCATATAGGAGAAGCCCACAATTTCTTCGTCCCCCTTTTGTTCTTCCATCTTAGAATAATCTAAACTACGCCCATCAACCCTTGGCGGTGTTCCGGTTTTTAGTCGGTCCGACTCTAATCCAAAGGAAACCAATTGTTCGGTAATACCTGTTGCTGCTTTCTCGGCCACCCTTCCACCACCTATTTGTTTCTCCCCTATATGTATAATGCCGTTTAGAAAAGTTCCACTGGTTATAATTACAGCGTCTGATTCAATTTTATGACCTAAACTAGTAATTACTCCACAGGCTTTGTTGTTCTTTATGATTAATTCATTCACTGAATCCTGGTAAAAATCTACATTCGGGGTGTTTTCCAACATCTCCCTCCACTTACTTGCAAATAATTGTCGGTCGTTTTGGGCTCTAGGGCTCCACATAGCTGGTCCCTTGCTTTTGTTAAGCATTCTAAACTGGATCGTACTTAGATCGG
Source organism: Bacteroidota bacterium (assembly GCA_947462495.1). Classification (GTDB taxonomy): domain Bacteria; phylum Bacteroidota; class Bacteroidia; order Chitinophagales; family Chitinophagaceae; genus Sediminibacterium. The sequence goes on along the minus strand of CANHOY010000181.1, from coordinate 196 downwards.
TCACGATACCGCTATATCCACCTAGTGCATCAATCTCACGTACTATTTGCCCCTTTGCAATTCCACCCATGGCTGGGTTACAACTCATTTGGGCAATGGTTTGCATATTCATGGTGACCAATAAAACTTTGGACCCCATATTGGCTGCCGCTGCCGCTGCTTCGCAACCTGCATGGCCGGCGCCTACTACTATGAC
>CANHOY010000180.1 GCA_947462495.1 Bacteroidota bacterium | reverse complement strand
TGTTTTTTGATCCTCACTTAATGCAAGGCCATTGGTAGCGGAACCTGTTGGCGCATCAGGATACAAAGCACTATTCAGTGTTTCAATCACTTTTCTTTTTTTAATATCAATTACAGAAACACTATTGTCTTCGCCATTGGCAACATAAACTATTTTTCCATTTTTTGAAATAATAAAATCATTAGGATGTGTTCCAGTTGGAACTTGATCAACCACTTTTTGTTGGGCAGTGCTATACACTAATAATTTTTTTGCTCCCCAAATACTTATATATAATTCTGATTTATCATTAGACAGTGCACAGGTATAAGCTTCGGCAGGCAATGCTGTTTTTTTAATTATTTTTTTACTAATTAAATTTATTTCATACAAACTGCTATCATCTTTTGTAACTACGTACAAAATATTTTTTTCATCATTAATACAAATACCTGCCGGAGAAATTTTGGTTGGCCACTTCTCCCCTAATTTTATAGAATCTACTAATATTAATTTTTCATTTTTAATTGCATATTTTAAAATCCAATTGTCATTACCTCCTGAAGCGTATAATGTTTTTTCATCTTTAGTAAAAGCAATACCTAGCCAGGACTTATCAATAGTTATATTATCTACTACTTTATTAGTTTCAACATTTATTAATTGTAAACTTTGCTTGCTTTGCCCATTATTAGTTACTGCAATATATTTTTTTGAAGAGGACACGGCCATATTTAATGGCAAATCACCCAATGGCAAACTTTTTCCAGCAGGACTCAAAGACCATCCATTAGGAAGTGTAATCCTATTTAAGTTTTCCGTTTTTGCTTTCTGAGCTTGACCTAGTACACCACTAAAAAGGAAGGGCACTAAAAATAAATATATTTTCATGTTTTAAAATTTCAGCTAATTATTAAATATCAAATGGAATCAACATTTCAGCACAACAAGTTATTGAATCTTGTTTAATTTTAAATAAGTAGTTGCTCTATAAACCTATTGGTAACAAAGAAGTAATTTTATTTATTTACTTCAGGAGCTAGGATAGCAAATTGAATCTTTTTGGTAGCATCAATTTTTAACCAAATAAACGCCCCTATAAAAACAATAATACCAATGTAGAGTACGGGTAAATAATATCCATAGGTAGATGCCATGTAGCCAAAAAATACCGTACTTAAATAAGCCCCCAATAAACCTGCACTATTCATGGAACCTGAAATAGTCCCACTTTTTTCTCCTCCCATATCCATGGCAACCGCCCAAGCCACTGGAGCAGTTACATCCATGAAAGCCATTCCAATACCTAATGCAATGATGGCAGTTAGGTTGTCGGCAACGAGTGCAGCACCTATAATACATAAACCTGCAACAAATAATCCCACCATGGGTACCACTCGTCTACCCCATTTCTTCCCCCAGCGCAAACAAGCTTTATCACTTAGCCAACCCCCTGTAAAACAACCTACTGCCGCCAATAGATAGGGAATGGAGGAGGCCCAGATAAGTTGATCTTTGGCAATATGCCTGCCCTTTTCTAAGTAGGTATGAAACCAACTTTGAAAAAAATAAGCACCCACCGCGTAACAAACATACATAGCCAATAAAAACCACAAATTGGTCGACTTGAATCCACTCCAAACTGCTATTTTGCTAGCATTTTCTTTATGAACAGGTAAATCACGAGTCGCTAAAATATGTTCCAACTCTTCTTTTGAAATAGACTTGCTTTCTGCTGGTTCTTCTTTATGCCAGAAAATCCAAAAAAGGGTCCAAACCACCCCAACGGCACCCAACACATAAAAGGAGGTTTGCCAATTGTATTTTTGTTGTATAGGAATCACTAAGAAAGGAGTAAGCGCAGCACCTAAGCGAGAAGCCCCCCAAATGGTGGCTTGAGCACGACCTCTTTCTAAGACAGGAAACCATTTAGATAAAACAATGGATGTGTTTGGATAAGCACCCGCTTCTCCCATTCCAAATAAAAATCGAACACAGAGTAACATCATAAAGCCAGAGGCAAAGCCAGTCATGATAGTAAAAAATGACCACCAAAGCACTACTCTTATTAAAATTCTTTTACCTCCAAATTTATCACCCAACCAACCTGTTGGAATTTCAAATGCAGCATAGGCAATGGTAAACATACCCAATATCCAACCCCACTGTACTGTTGTTATATGTAATTCATCCATAATAGTGCCACTAGCCGATGAAAGTGCAATACGATCCAAAAAGGTAATCATGGACAGTAAGGATAAAACGGTAAGTACTTGGTATCTTTTTTTCATTGGATAGAGATATGAACACAATATACTTAATCCATACTCATTTTTCCTATAGAAGAAAAGGGGACCTATTTTTGATTATCATTTATAAAGCTTTTAAATTAGTATTCTAAACCTAATCTGCTTTATGTCGTTGCCATCAAATCCAACCAACTTTATAATAATTAGTCAACATGAAAATTGTGAAGTAAAACAAAATAAAGAAAATCAACAGCATGGATTATTTGCCAATGCTTCGTTTAAAAACGGCGATGTAATTGTTGCATTTAATGCTTCTAAAATTGTGGATACGCCTAATTATTTAACGGTACAAGTGAGCGAACATAAACACATTCATTTATTTCCTGAATATTTACAATATGTAAATCATTGTTGCGAGCCCAATGTTTTGTTTAATACCACTACCATGCAATTAGAATGTATTAGTGACATTGAAAATGGCGAAGAACTTCGCTTTTTTTATCCAGCTACAGAATGGAGAATTGCACAACAATTTGTTTGTAATTGCGGTAAGCCCAGCTGCGTAGGATTAATACAAGGTGCTGCAGATACACCCACTGACATTTTAAACAAATACAAACTCACAGATTTTATTAAATCGATGGCTGCTAGGTACAAAGCTTTTTTATTATTATTTTAAATAAAAAACCTCCGAAATAACTAGTATCTCGGAGGTTTAAGTTGAGTATTCTATAACAACTTCTTAGCTATTAATAACTACTAAATGTATTTAGTAACACCAGGTACTGCTATAGGATAGAATCCATCTGCATTAGGTAAAATCGGAGGTGCTGCATTAAAATTATATTCTTTTGGTTGAATATTTAACCCAGAATTAATGGCCTTATCATACTCTATCACTTGTCCAGTATAAGTAGCCATACGTCCTAAAATAGAAGTCATGGTACTGCTTGCTCCATTTTCTGCATCAGCATATTTATATTCGCCTTTTGCAATGGCTGCAAACAACTCATCATGTTCTGTTTGATAAGGGTTGTTTTCTAATTTGGTATCATATTGATAAATTAATTTACCTGTATGATCTTTAATATTAGCAGCTCCTGTAAAAATTTTACCTTTGGTACCAATTAATAATTCATCTACTTTACTCATGGTGCCTGGGATGTGTCTGCATTGACTATTTAAAATAGATCCATCTGCATATTCAAATTCTACATAATGATGATCAAAAATTTCTCCATTGTCTTTTCCTTTTCTTACTTGACGTCCACCTAGGCCTTGTGCTTTTACTGGATGTCCTCCTTTAAACCAATTGATTACATCTAAATTATGAACATGTTGTTCTGTGATATGATCTCCACACAACCAATTGAAATAATACCAGTTACGCATTTGATATTCCATTTCTGTTTGATTGTATTTTCTTGGTCTTGTCCATACGCCATCA
>CANHOY010000179.1 GCA_947462495.1 Bacteroidota bacterium | reverse complement strand
GTTGAATTTCAACAGCGTATAAAGTAAACCTACAATTCCCATAGCCGGAACGGCATAAAATAGACAATCGTTCATAAAAAAGTATATTCTTTAGTTATCAATTAAGGACTGCAAAAATAGGGGGTAAAAGTCAAAAAAAGTGCAAAAAATTCAACATTACTCTACTAAAGAGGTGGTATCCACTTTACCTGTGAAAACAGAAGCTAATTCTTTGCCTTTATAGATAGATTTATTGAACTTATTGCCTAAAATGATAATAGTAGCCGATTCATTAATTAATCGGGTAAAAACGGTGTTATTTCCATGCCACCAACCATTATGATATACTAGCTTTTCTTCGTTAGGTTTAGTTAAGATTCTCCAGCCAAAACCATAATTATGGTAGTATTTATTGGTTGGACTTTGAGGCTGATAAGCCATTTCCAAAGTAGCAGGTGCTAAATATTGACCAGCTCTTAAAGCATTGTCCCACAAAAGCATATCCCGAGCAGTACTATAGACATTCTTATCTCCATAAATACAATCAAACTTCTCAATGCGGTAAGGAACCATTCTTGCATTGTAAGAAGGAGTGTATTTATCCAATGATTTATCACTAAAAATAAAAGTGTTATCCATTTTTAAAGGCTTAAAAATATGCTCTGCCATATAAGTTGGATAATCTTGACCAACTATTTTTTCTATAATTAGTGCTAATAAGACATAATTGGTATTACAATATTTAAAAATACGGTCTGGATTTGTTAAGCGTGCAGGTTTTCTAATTACCATAAAATCCAACACATCTTGATTATTATACAATCCTTGCTTGAAAGGCACTTCAGACTTAATCAATAGAATTTTCTTTACCCAACGACCTCTTTTATTTTTTACTTTAATTGCTCTATACTTATGAGATTCCATGAAAACACTGTAATCAGGTAATCCGCTACGATGGGATAATAACTGTTCTATGGTTACATCAGTATAAGGGAAACTTGGAATGTATTTGGTTACCGTTGCTTTTAAATCCAGTTTATTCTGTTCCCATAGTTTCAGTACAGCCATCCCAGTAAAAGTTTTAGAAATTGAGGCTAAATGAATAGGGGTTTCAGGCAACATGGCGGTTTTATTACCAAAATCAGAAAATCCTTTATAGTCTTCAAAAATAATTTCTCCATTTTTGGCCACTACAATTTCTCCGCTAAACCCTTTTTTTCCTAATAACAAATCATATTTTGCCTTCACTTCGGCCGTTAGTTTTTCTTTATCTGTAGAACTTAACCCAGCAGCTGAAAAATTAGGATTATCTATATATTTTGGCCCTTGACTTGTTCCACAAGCACAGCTTAGAAAATAGAAGGTGAAGATTAAGGCAAATCGTGCGATCATCTGTTAGTTTTTAGAGAAGGGCTATTCAATTGAATAACTACAAAATAACGCTATAATCACTTAATTTATTGTTAATGAATACCAAACAGTATATTTTTTTTAACTTTGCTGCATGAGTACTATAGATATGACCAGCTACCCAAAGGAGAAAATTAAGGTTTTATTTCTTGAAAACATCAGCGATAAGGCGGTGCAATATTTCAAGGACCAGGGGTATACAGATGTAAAAAAAATAACTGGTGCCTTAAGTGAAAATGAATTGATTAAAGTAATTAAAGACGTTCATATTCTGGGAATAAGATCTAAAACATTTATTTCAAAAAAAGTATTATACAATGCCAAAAAATTACAAGCTATAGGTTGTTTTTGTATTGGTATCAATCAAGTGGATGTAAAAGCCTGTAAACAAAAAGGAGTGGCATTATTTAATGCACCCTATAGTAACACAAGGAGTGTGGCTGAGTTGGTTATAGGAGCATCCATTATGTTAATTCGTCGTATCACTGATAAAAATATCGCTGCACATAATGGAATTTGGAATAAAGAAGCAAAAGGAAGTTTTGAATTAAGAGGAAAAACAATGGGTATTATTGGGTATGGTAATATTGGCACACAATTGAGTGTGATGGCCGAAGCCATGGGAATGAAAATAAAGTTTTATGATATTGAAACTAAACTTCCTTTAGGTAATGCCAGTGCTGTAAAATCAATTAAAGATTTAGTAAGCAGTTCAGATATTATTTCTGTACATGTACCTGAAACCAAACAAACAAAAAATTTAATTAGTAAAGCTGTTATTAAACAATTTAAACAAGGGGCTATATTAATTAATTATGCTCGTGGAGAAGTAGTGGACTTAGAGGCCTTAAGCATAGCCATCAAAGAAAAACAATTAGCTGGTGCTGCCATTGATGTATTTCCTATTGAACCTGAAAAAAATGGTGATTCATTCAGCACCCCTTTACAAGGATTATCCAATGTAATTTTAACACCGCATATTGGAGGCTCTACTGAAGAAGCACAAGAAAACATTGGAGAAGATGTAAGTATCAAATTGTATCAATACTTAGAACGAGGTGTGTCCTATGGCTCTCATACCATACCTAGTATCAGTTTGCCTCCGGTAGAAAATGCACATCGTATTTTACATATTCACAATAATGTACCAGGAGTTTTAAGTGCCATTAATACGGTAATGTCAAAAAATAAAATAAATATTGTGGGTCAATATTTAAAAACAAATGATGAAATAGGGTATGTAGTATTAGATGTAGACTCTAAATTATCAAAAACTGCTATTGCACTTTTAAAAGAAGTTAAACATACCATTAGGGCTCGCATGCTGTATTAGTGAACTTAGTTTTTTAATAACTCCAACATTTTTTTGATTTCGGAAGCATCTACGCCTGTTGTTAATAGTTCTTCCTGCATGGTTGATTTAAAGTATTGCATTTGACTAGGTATCATTTTTCTAGCACTACTATGTATCTCAGTTGCCCCTGTTTCAGTCATTATTTCTTTCATATTATGGGACCGTACACCACTGCCTGGCATAATAATAATTCTATTGCCAGCTTGTGCTACTAATTTTTTAATTAAGGGAAGATTATCAGCAGCATTAGGCACTTGACCACTGGTTAAAATTCTTTTACAACCTGTTTTAATAACCTCTTCCAATGCAAGCAAAGGATCTTTACATCTATCAAAAGCGCGGTGAAAAGTTACTTCCATAGGACTTGCCAAATCCACTAATCTTTTAGTTCTTTCTGTATCAATGGTTCCATCTGCATTTAAAATTCCTAATACAACACCTGGATAGTTTAATTTTCTAGCCATGAGCACATCCGATCTCATACTATTAAACTCATTTTCGGTATATAAAAAATCTCCACCCCTGGGTCTAATAATTGGGAATACTGGTTTAGAGGTTAAGGATATTAAAGTGGATAAACTACCAAAAGAGGGGGTAGTGCCACCTTCTAAAGGGTTTTCACAAAATTCAACTCTATTGGCTCCAGCTTTTATCGCATCTAATGCTGCATGCACCGAAAAAACAGCAATTTCAAGAACGGGTGTTGAGAACATATATTACTGTATAAGAGGGTGTGACTAATCTATAAACGAGGATTCAAATAATTTATTGCCATCATTGCTATGTACTGCATAATTAAAACCTTTGTGTAATGCATAGGCACCCACTTCCCCTTTTTTATTCATCGCAACAAAGCATATTTGTATGTCTTTTGCTTTTTCTTTTTTAATGCGCCTTATTCTCTCTACCACAAATTTACATGCTTCCGTAGGTGATTT
>CANHOY010000178.1 GCA_947462495.1 Bacteroidota bacterium | reverse complement strand
CAAGATTTAAGCATTTTTAGCCTTGCTTCTAAGAAGGGCAAAGGCATTATCGTATTAATTAATAAATGGGATTTAATTGATAAGGAAACCAACACGGCTAGAGATTATGAAAAGGTGGTCAAGGACAAACTGGCGCCTTTTACGGATGTGCCTGTTTTATTCATATCGGCCGTTGAAAAGACGCGTATTTTTAAAGCCATAGAATTGGCCTTAGAAGTGTTTGAAAATAAGCACCGTAAAGTGGCTACTTCAAAATTAAATGACATTATGTTGAAGTCCATTATGAAATACCAAGCACCTGTTGTAAGAGGGCATGTGATTAAGATTAAATATGTTTCACAGTTGCCAACCAGGGTGCCTAGTTTTGCCTTTTTTACCAATTTCCCAGATGATATTAAGGTTCCTTACCGCAATTACTTGGAAAATCAGCTTAGGCTTAATTTCAAGTTCACGGGGGTCCCCATTCGGATCTATTTTAGAAAAAAGTAGAATTTTTTCGGGTCCCTTAGGGGTAAAATAAAAAATGTTAAAATTTGGCATTTTTGAGCTTATTGAATATCTTCGCACACGTATTTTGATATCAAAACTTTAAACAAAACAAAAATGAAAAAAGTATTCGCAATTTTCGCTATCGCTGCTCTAGTTGCATGTGGTGGTGCTTCAACTGAAGCTACAACTGATACAGCTGCTGCTGCAACTGTTGATACAGCTGCTGCTGTTACAGTTGATACTGCTGCTGCTGCCGTAGATACTACTGCTGCTGCAAAGTAATTTAAGAAGTTATAGAAATATAACTTTTTCTAAGAATTTCCTCCTCGATGTATCGGGGAGGATTTTTTTTGGCATCAATATTGCCTTAAAGGGGTAGGCAAGCTTCTTCTAAGGATTCAAGTTGGAACTATGCCATTTTGACTATATTTAAAATACAAACAGTGGATAAGACATTTTTATTTAAGGGGGAAGAAGAAAACGAGTTTATACCTTTATTTTCATTCAATGAACAAGAGGAAGAAAATGAGCCTGAAATGGTCATTGATGAACTATTGCCCATTTTGCCCTTGCGCAATACCGTATTGTTTCCTGGAGTAGTTATTCCAATAACCGTTGGGAGAGATAAAAGCATTCAAGCAGTAAAAGCAGCTTATGCAAAAGATAAATTAATTGGAGTGGTTTCTCAAAAGGATGGCAATATTGAAGATCCTACCCCCTCCGATTTGTGTTCGATAGGAACCGTCGCAAAAATCATCAAAATGATTAAAATGCAGGACGGCGGTACCACCATTATTATTCAAGGTAAAAAAAGGTTTGAGCTTTTGGAGATGAAAGAAGAAGACCCCTTTTTTAAAGCAAGTGTGAAAGTATTGGTGGAAGAAAAATTAGGAAAAGAGGATCAAGATTTTCAAGCGTATTTATCCAATATAAAAGATTTAGCAACTCAAATTATTCAGTTGTCTCCCAATTTTCCTTCAGAGGCAGCGATGATATTAAAAAATATAGAAAACCCTATTTTCTTAATCAATTTTGTGAGTAGCAATTTAAATGTAGAAGTACATGATAAGCAAGGGTTACTGGAGCAGAATCAAATTAAATTAAGAGCTGAAAAATTAATTCAATTCTTACAACAGGAATTACAATTTGTCGAATTAAAAAATAAAGTAGCCAATAAAACGCGTACCGAAATTGACAAGCAACAACGTGATTACTTTTTACAACAACAATTAAAAAGTATAAAGGATGAATTAGGGGGTGATCCCAATGAACGTGAGGTGGCGGATATGAAAAAGAAAGCCGAAGGAAAAAAATGGCCAGAAGCGGCAAAAAAACTTTTTCAAAATGGACTGGAGAAGTTGGAACGTATGCATCCAAGTACACCCGATTATTCAGTAGTATACAATCACTTAGATTTATTATTAGACCTTCCTTGGGAAGAGTATACTTCTGATAACTATGATTTAAAAAACGCTAAAAAAGTTTTGGATGCAGATCATTATGGAATGGGGAAGATTAAAAATAGAATTTTAGAATATTTAGCGGTACTTAAAATAAAAGGGGATATGAAAAGTCCCATACTTTGTTTTTTAGGCCCTCCGGGTATTGGTAAAACTTCTTTAGGAAAGTCTATTGCACATGCCATTGGTCGAAAATATATTAGAGTAAGTTTAGGTGGCTTACACGATGAAAGCGAAATTAGAGGACATCGTAAAACCTATATTGGAGCTATGCCAGGTAGAATCATACAAAGCATTCGAAAAATTAAAACGTCTAATCCAGTGATGATATTGGATGAGATAGATAAAATAGGAAGTGACCACAGAGGCGATCCTTCCTCAGCTTTATTAGAAGTGTTGGATCCAGAACAGAATCATAGTTTTTATGATAATTATTTAGAGTCGGAGTATGATTTAAGTAAAACCTTATTTATTGCTACCGCTAATGATATTAGCCGCATTCAACCAGCGCTTAGAGATCGTTTGGAAATTATTGACTTAAGTGGGTATGCCATTGAAGAAAAAGTAGAAATTGCCAAAAGGCATTTACTCCCCAAGCAAAGAACTGCTCATGGCTTAGAGAAAATCACTTTCAAGGTATTAGACAATGTATTGGAAAAAGTTATTGAAGATTACACAAGAGAAAGTGGGGTGCGTGAATTGGATCGTCAATTGGCTTCCATTATGCGTTATCAAGCAAAAGAGTTGGCTTATAAAAATAAAGTAAAACCTACTGTCACTAAATCTGACCTGCATAAAATTTTAGGTCAAGCAAAATACAGCAATGAGATTTACAAAACAGTAAATATGCCTGGGGTAGCCGTTGGTTTGGCCTGGACTTATGTGGGGGGTGATATTTTATTTATTGAAGTGTTATTAGCCGAGGGGAAAGGCGGAATGAAATTAACTGGCAACTTAGGCAATGTGATGAAAGAAAGTGCGGATACGGCTTTTACTTATTTACAAAGTAATGCTAAAAAAATAGGGGTGGATCCCATATTATTTTCAACTAAATCGGTTCATATACATGTGCCAGAAGGAGCCGTGCCAAAAGATGGTCCTAGTGCTGGTATTACCATGCTCACCGCTTTGACCTCTGCCTTTACTGGAAGAAAAGTAAAACCCTATATGGCTATGACAGGGGAGATTACATTACGTGGCCAAGTGCTACCTGTTGGGGGTATCAAAGAAAAAATATTGGCTGCAAAAAGATCAGGTATGAAAGAAATTATTCTTTGCTGGCAAAATGAAAAAGACATCAATGAAATTGACCATACTTTTATTAAAGGCCTTACTTTTCATTACGTTAAAACCATGCAGCAAGTGCTTGATTTAGCTTTAGTGGGTTAATTTAACCTGCTTTAAATTGTTATTAATGAATTCAAACCCTAGCTTTGTTTTATGAAAAGATATTTCATGCCAAAGCAAGGGTTTTTTATCATTGCTTTATTTTTTTCTTCCATTCACTTATTGGCTCAAAATGCCGGGGGCAATGCTACTTATAATTTTCTAACACTACCTTATAGCGCTAAAGCTTCTTCTTTAGGCGGAATGAACATTAGTTCAATGGGTAAAGATCTTGGGTTAGCCATGTTCAATCCTGCCTTGTTGGATTCTTCCATGGATGGCAATTTGCATTTAAGTATCAGGCCTTATTATGCCAATATTCAACAATATGATTTTAGTGGTGCCCATTATTGGACTAAAAAAAAGTGGGTAATTGGT
>CANHOY010000177.1 GCA_947462495.1 Bacteroidota bacterium | reverse complement strand
GACCCAGCTATTAGAGAGGGAATTATTAATCAATATGAAAAATTAGGTCTAAGATGGTTACAAAAAGAAGTGGAAGTGAAAGATCCTATCTATTGGGCTCAGGGGGAACAAAAAAATCCACAAAGATTAATGCGTGCCTTAGAAGTATTCTTAGGAACAGGTGTTTCCATTGTAAGTTTTCAAGTTAAAAAAATAGTGGAAAGGCCTTTTACAATTGTGAAAGTTGGTTTGGAAATGCCAAGGGAGCAGTTGTATGAAAGAATCAATCAAAGAGTGTTGGATATGGTGGAGGCTGGCTTAGAAACAGAAGTGAAAGGGTTACACTCTTATTACCATTTGAAAGCATTTAATACTGTGGGCTATAGCGAATGGATGGACTATTTTGATCAAAAAATAAGCAAAGAAAGGGTGATAGAGCTGATTCAACAAAATACCAGACATTATGGAAAAAGGCAAATGACCTGGTTTAAAAAAGACCCTTCAATTCAATGGTATGAAGCATCTACAGTTACACCTCACACCATCCTCTTAAAATAGCTAAAGATTTCTAGAAATTAACAATTTAGAAACTAAATTCATTCAAAATAGGGTTAATTTTATTCCATAATATAGCCATTGATATAGTGGTATATTCATTACATTTTATTTAAAACTTTAAGTATGCAAAAATTAGGAAGCTTCCTATTGGCAAGTCTTTTTTTAATGACTGGGACTTTGGCAAAAAGCCAAACCATACAATTTGAAAAGTACACCCTACCCAATGGATTAAAAATCATTTTACATGAAGATCATTCTGCACCTGTTGTGGCCGTAACTGCCTTATACCATGTGGGGTCTAAAAATGAAGATACTGCTCGTACGGGCTTTGCTCATTTTTTTGAACATTTATTATTTGAAGGAACGGACAATATGAAAAGAGGGGAGTTTGAAAAATATGTGAGCGGTGCAGGAGGCTATTCTAATGCCAATACTACCCAAGACCGTACTTTTTATTATGAACTTTTCCCATCCAATCAAGTAGACCTAGGCTTGTGGTTGGAGAGTGAGCGCATGATGCATGCCAAAGTGGAACAAGTGGGTGTGAATACACAGCGCGAAGTAGTGAAAGAAGAAAAGCGTCAAAGAATTGACAATCGTCCTTATGGATCATTTATCACTGAAGTGCTCAAAAGAGCCTATAAAGTGCATCCGTATCGTTGGTTTACCATTGGAAGTTTGGAGCATTTAAATGCAGCCAAATTGGAAGAGTTTGTACAATTTTATAAAACTTATTATGTGCCCAATAATTGTGTCTTATCAATTGCAGGGGATATAAATATTCCTGAGTTGAAGAAAAAAATTGAAGCTTATTTTGGGCCTATTGCAAAAGGTAATTTACCTATGAATAGGCCTTCTGTAAAGGAACCAGCGTTGGGTGGGGAAGTAAGGGATGTGATTTATGACAACATTCAATTGCCTGGGGTTTTCCAAGCTTACCGTGCACCTAAACAAGGGGGCAATGAATATTATGCATTTAATATACTTTCCAATATTTTATCAGGCGGAGAATCTTCAAGAATGAACAAAGCTTTAGTGGATAGCAAACAATTGGCTGCTGCAGCACAATCTGTTCCTTTTTTCAATGAAGATGATGGATTATTTATCTCCTTGGCCCTTGCCAATGTGGGGGTAAATATTGATACGCTAGAAAAAAATATGGACAGTGTGATCAACGAATTTAAAAATGGTTTAGTAGGGGAGCGTGAGTTTCAAAAAGTAAAAAACCAAATTACTACTGAATTGGTAAATTCAAAAGCAACCATGGCAGGTATTGCGGAAAGCTTGGCCAACAATGAAGTTTATTTTGGAGATGCTAATTTAATCAATACAGAATTAGAGAAATACAATAAAGTAACCAGACAGGATGTTATGAATGTGGCTAAAAAATATTTAAATAAAGAAAATCGAGTAGTACTTTATTATTTACCCAAAGAAAAACCAACTGCGAAATAATTAAGCTTGTACAAATAAAAATAATATTATGAAAAAATTGATATACATCACCTTATTTACTTTGCCATTGTTTGTGATGGCGCAAAAGATAGATCGAACCAAGGCGCCAGCTCCCGGCAAGGCGCCTTTAATTCAAGTGGCCGATCCTGTTAAGTTTACTTTAGCCAATGGCTTGCAAGTTTTTGTAGTAAAAAACACCAAGCTTCCAAGAGTTTCTGCCACCTTGGCTTTGGATATTGATGGAATTCAAGAAGGGGAGAAGGCTGGTTTTGCAGATCTTGCCGGTCAATTGCTTAAAAGAGGTACAGAAAAAAAATCAAAAGCTGAATTAGATGAAGCAGTAGAATATTTAGGCGGTAGTTTGTCTACCTCTAGCAGATACGCTTCGGTAAGTTCACTTAAAAATAATTTTCCAAAATTAATGGAGTTGTTGTCAGAAGTTATTTTACATCCAGCCTTAGCTAATGAAGAATTAGAGAAATTGAGAACACAAACCATTTCTGGCATTGAAGCTAGTAAAGATGAACCCGATGCTATTGCCAACAATGTAGTTAATAAATTGGTTTATGGGGCCAATCATGCCTATGGAGAAATTACTACTGTAAAAACAGTCAGTGCAGTTAAACTAGAAGATGTAAAAAACTTTGTAAAAACTTATTGGATACCTAATAATGCCTATTTAATTTTTGTAGGCGATATTGAACCAGCAACTGCTAAAGCCTTAGCAGAGAAAAATTTTAATACTTGGGCGAAAGGAAATTATACCAGACCCAATTATGAAAAGCCTGCCCTTCCTGCTACTTCTTATATTGCCATTGTGGATCGACCATCATCGGTTCAAAGCCTGGTCTCAGTAGCTTCTACAGTCAACTTAACTAAGGGAGCTCCCAATGACATTCCTTCTATAGTCATGAACAATATATTGGGTGGTGGTTCTTCGGGTAGATTATTTTTGAATTTGAGAGAAAAGCATGGGTTTACCTATGGTGCCTATTCTTCCATTAAACCCGATTATCAAATTGGTTTTTTCAAAGCCGAATCCTCTGTTAGAAATGAAAAAACAGATAGTGCCATTCAAGAAATATTTAATGAATTAAATAGCATTCGTAATACCAAAGTGGGCGATACGGAATTAAGTCAAATAAAAAATTACTTGGCAGGTGGCTTTGCGCGTTCTTTAGAAGATCCTGCTACTATTGCCAATTTTGCGTTGTCTGTTGCAGTGAATCATTTGCCAGCTGATTATTACCAAAAGTATTTAACCAATTTGGCAGCGGTGAATGCATCCAAAGTACAAGAAGTGGCCAATGTTTTATTGAATCCTGCTAAAATGCATATTGTAATTGTTGGCAATGCTAAGCAAATAGCTAAGGGACTAGATAAATATGGTCCAATAAAGTATTTTGATATAGAAGGCAATGAATTAGCCCCACCAGTGGAAGTAAAGGCAGATGCAAGCTTAACCCCCAACAGTTTAATGGAGAAAGTAATTTCCGCTATTGGTTCTAAAGAAGCTTTGGCAGCAGTAACAGATGTTCAATTAAAAGGGACAGCCAGCTTGATGGGTCAGACTTTAAATATGGAACAGACTATTATTGTTCCAGGTAATTCAGTGACTACTATGTCTATGGGCGCTATGACCATTATGCGTCAGGCAGTGGTGGATGGCAAATATTCTGTGAACCAACAAGGGCAAGAAGCGCCTATAACAGAGGATGTAAAAGAGG
>CANHOY010000176.1 GCA_947462495.1 Bacteroidota bacterium | reverse complement strand
AACTTTATGATGGCTGTTACGCATGAATTAAAAACGCCTATTGCCATTTCTCATTTAAATATTGAAACACTTTTAAAAAGAACTTTGGATCCTGCTCAGCAAAACAAGTTATTAGAAGCCACACTGAAAGAAACTAAAAGATTAGATGCGCTTTCTAATAATATTTTATTGGCTTCGCAATTAGATATGGGGCAGTATGAGGCCAATCGACAAGAAATTGACTTATCAAAACTAGTGAAAGAAATTGTTCATTCTTTTCAGGAACGATTCCCATTGCGCCCCTGCAACTCTTTTGTAGAAGAAGCTATTTTTATTCAGGGGGAAACTTTATTAATTCAAATACTATTGAATAATTTATTAGATAATGCGCACAAGTATTCACCTGGCAATACGCCTATAGCTATTCATTTACAATTGGTTGATCATAAAATTATTTTAGCTGTAAAGGACCAGGGTATTGGTGTGCCAGTGATGGATAGAGAAAAAATATTTGAAAAATTTTATCGTGTAGGAGAGGAGAGTACTAGAGCAAGCAAAGGAACAGGCTTAGGTCTTTACTTATGCAAAAAAATTACTTCTTTTCACAATGCTACCCTTCAAGTACAGCCCAATGATTTAAAAGGAAGTATTTTCACTGTTACTTTTACTAATACATAAGTATGGCAAAATTTGAAATATTATTAGTGGAAGATGAAGAGCATTTGCATGATGCACTAAAGTTGAATCTTGAAATGGAAGGCTACATAGTTAGCTCCGCCTTTGACGGTCCAAATGCTTTAAAGCAAATACAACAAGCACATTTTGATTTAATTATTTTAGATGTGATGTTACCCGAATTAGACGGCTTTGCTATTACCGAAACTGTTCGTTTAAATAATATTACTACTCCTATACTTATCCTTAGTGCAAAAAACACCAGCGCCAATAGGGTACATGGTTTAAAATTAGGAGCCGATGATTATTTGACTAAGCCTTTTAATTTAGAAGAACTCTTGTTAAGGGTAGCAAAACTAATACAAAAATCTACCGCCATACATCAACCAGCTCAAGTAGATGAGTTCTTATTTTCTGGTAATACCATTCAATTTAAATCTTTAGAAGCCATCAATACCGCAGGAGAGAAAATAACTTTAACAAAAAAGGAAGCCATGCTTTTAAAGTTATTAATAGAAAATAAAAACACGGTCATTACAAGAGAAAGAATTTTGCAAACGGTGTGGGGATACCATGTTTTTCCTAACACCAGAACGATTGATAATTTTATTCTAAGCTTTAGAAAATATTTCGAGCTTGATCCTAAAAACCCAGTTCATTTTATTTCTATTAGAGGGGTGGGCTATAAATTTCAAGATTAGGCCCTTTTTAAACAATCTTTTGATGCTTTATGCGTTAATTCTAGTAGTTAATACCAACACATGTCCTTAACTTCTATCAAAGACTATCTTGAACCTATTAATTTGGACCTGCTGTCCAAGGACGAAGGCTATCGAGATACCCAATTGGGTAAGCATATTAAAGCAAATGAGGGGGAAATTCCAGACATCACTATGGCAGATTTAGTCATTATAGGGGCAGGTGAATCTAGAGGGGGTGGTTATGCTTTAAATGGATTTGAAGCAGCCGATGGTATTAGGGCGGCATTGTATTCACTTTATTATTGGCATACACAAGTAAATATTGTTGATATAGGCAATGTGAAATTGGGTCAATCTATACAGGATAGTTATGCAGCTTTAAGAACCGTTATTTCTGAGCTTCTTTTACAAAGTAAAAAAATAGTTATTATAGGGGGGTCACATGATTTAACCTTGGCCCAATATCATGCTTATACTTCTGTTCCTACTTTGGTGAATGCAGTTTTGGTAGACGCCAAGATAGATTTAGATTTGGAAGCAAGATTACCATCGGATCATTTTTTAGAAGAATTGTTTACCGGTCTTCCGAATCATCTAAATCACTATGCTCATATTGGATTCCAAAGTTATTTTATGCATCCACAAATGTTGGAGACCATTGATAAATTAAGATTTGATTGTTTTAGATTAGGTAAAGTGAGAGAAGATTTAGAGGAAATGGAGCCAGTGATTAGAGACAGTCATATGATGAGTTTTGATATTAGTGCTATTCAAAATGCACAAGCGCCTGCTAATATTATTACACCCAATGGTTTTAATGGGGAAGAAGCTTGTGTACTGATGCAATATGCTGGAATGAGTTGGAAAACGAGTACCATTGGTTTATTTGGCTACCAAGCCGAGTTGGATACGAATCATTTAACCGCCATTCAAATGGCTCAAATGATTTGGTACATTTTAGATGGAGTACAAAAAGGAAAAAAAGAATCTCCCTTATCTGACTCAGAAAGATTTAAAGAATTTCATATCGCTTTTGCTGATATCGAAACTAATTTTTTACAAAGCAAAAGCACTGGTAGATGGTGGATGCAAACGCATAATAATGAATGGGCGCCTTGTAGTTATAAAGATTATTTAGTAGCTTCCAATAACGAAATTCCAGAAAGATGGTTAAGAGCATTAGAAAGAGAATAAACATTTCCTCCTATTTTACGAGTATACTTTTTTGTAGTTTAATAAGTGCATGTTCAATTCAAAAAGCGCAACATCATTTATTAGCGGACCCGTCCTTACAAGGCGCCCATATTGGCACGGCAGTCTACAATCAAAGCAATCAAACCTGGGTAGATCGTTACCAAAGCAATAAATATTTTACACCTGCGAGTAATACTAAAATTCTTTCCTGTTATGTAGGGATGAAATATTTAAAGGATTCTATTCCGGGTTGGCAAATAAAAGAAACAGTGGATAGTATTTATTTATTACCCATGGGAGACCCCACTTTTTTACATCCCGATTTTTCTTATCAACCCGTAGCAGATATTATTAAAAATACGACCAAGCAAGTGGTTTTGTGTTTACCTACTACACCCGATGCTTTTTCCATGTATGGCAAGGGCTGGGCTTGGGATGATTATGCAGATGATTATCAACCCGAAAGAAGCAGATTTCCTATCTATGGCAACGTGGTCACAATAAGTAATACTAAAAATGGCATAGATATTCAGCCAAAATATTTTATTCAAGGACAAGAAGTAGCTGCAAAGTATAGTATTTGGACAAGGGATTTGCATAGCAATCATTTTTATGCCACGGGTAAAAATAGTAATGAGCGCCTACAACAAATTCCATTTATAACAGATCCCACCTATAGTCTCACCAAGTCGTTGATTGAAGATACACTCCATCCTAAATATCCATTACTTATTCAAAAGGGTTGGGATCTAAGTTCAGCAAGTCTTTTAAAAACAGTGCCTACCGATACTTTGTTAAAAATAATGATGAACAGAAGTGATAATTTTTATGCAGAGCAAATTTTATTAATGACCAGTGCGCAATTATTAAATAAACTAGATGAGTCGGCCACTATCGAAGCGGTATTAAAAAATGATTTAAACCTTTCTCCACAAAACACGCATTGGGCAGATGGCAGCGGCTTGAGTAGGTTTAATTTAAATACCCCAGAAAACTTTGTAGCCTTGCTGCAAACAATGCAAGCTCAATTTGGGTTAGATAGAATAAAAAATATTTTTGCTCAAGGGGGTGAGGGAACTTTAGGTAGTTACTATAAAAATATCCCTGGAGTTATTTATGCAAAAACGGGCACATTAGGCAACCAGGTGGCACTCAGTGGGTTTATCGTTACCCAAAAAGGAACCGAGCTTATTTTT
>CANHOY010000175.1 GCA_947462495.1 Bacteroidota bacterium | reverse complement strand
TAAAAGAGTGTATTTAATTTTCTCTCCCTTTATAAAATATAAGGGTTCGAAAATTTAACCTCTAATGACTTTTTTTAATTTTCTCTCCCTTTATAAAATATAAGGGTTCGAAAATTTAACCTCTAATGATTTATAAAAAAGCCCCCCGAATATCGGGGGGCTTTTTTATGCATTTAATAAGTTAAGTGTTTATCGGATTCAAATTAGGATATAGTACTTCCTGCTGCAATGGCTTCGCTAGGTTGAACGAAGTATAATTTACCACTGGCATCTTCGGCCATTAAAATCATGCCCTTGCTTTCAATACCGCGCATTTTACGAGGGGCTAAATTAGCTACCACCACCACTTGCTTCCCAACAATGGATGCTGGCTCAAAGTGCATAGCAATACCCGATAAAATGGTTCTTTTCTCCGAGCCTAAGTCTACTTCTAGTTGAAGTAATTTATCGGCTTTCTCTACTTTCTTGGCTTCAATAATAGTCCCTACGCGTAAATCAATTTTACCAAAATCGTCAAAAACAATTTCGGGCTTCGCACTTTTTTCTTCTGAAGGAGTTACGGCTGTGTTGCTTTCCATTGTATTTTTTTTAGCGATTAAGTTGCTGCGCAACTGAGTTAATTCTGCTTCAATTTCTTCATCTTCAATTTTTCTAAATAATAATTCAGGGGGACGTAAACTATAGCCCACTTTTAACAAGTTAAATCCACCTGCATTTTCCCATTCTAACATTTTGTCAACTACTTTCATCATGTAGCACATTTTTTTAGAAGTAAATGGCAAGAAAGGGTTCATTAAAATGGCAAGGTTGGCGCACAATTGTAAACAAGCGTGCATGGTATTATCAATCTTAGCTTGAGCAGTAGGGTCGGTATCCAACTGCTTAGCCAATATCCAAGGTTCTTTCTTTTGCATGTATTGATTACCTATTCTAGCTAGGTTAATCACTTCAAATTGAGCTTCTCTGAATTTATATAGTTCTAAAAGTTCAGTAATTTTTTCTTTGCTTTCTTTTACACTAATTAAGATAGCTTGATCTTCGTCGTCTAATAAATCGGTATGAATTGGAGGTACTTTCCCTTTACATAATTTATGCATGAGTACCCAGGTTCTATTCACAAAATTAGCAAAGATGCTTACTAGTTCTCCATTGACAGATTCCTGAAATCCTTTCCAAGTAAATTCACTGTCTTTGGATTCCGGAGCGATGGCCGTTAAATAAAAACGCAAGCTATCGGCTAGGCCGTTGCCTCCATTTTCTTTTTTAATCCATTTATTGATATAGTCATCCATTTCAATACTCCAACCTTTGGAAGTACTCATTTTATCTCCTTCTAAATTCATGAATTCATTCGCAGGCACATTTTCTGGTAAAATATTGCCATTCAATTTTAGCATGATCGGGAAAATGATGCAATGAAAAACGATATTGTCTTTACCTATAAAATGAACCAACTTAGTATCCTTGTCATTCCAATAAGGGGTCCAATCTTTTCCAGTATTTATAGACCACTGTTTGGTCGCACTTATGTATCCAATGGGTGCATCAAACCAAACATATAAAACTTTTCCAGCACCACTCGCTAAGGGCACTTTTACCCCCCAATCTAAATCACGAGTAACAGCCCTGGCTTGTAAACCACCATCAATCCAACTTTTACATTGACCTACCACAGCGGCTCTCCAATCTTTTGCATGATCATTTAAAATCCATTCGCGTAAAAAATCTTCATGTTTATTTAAAGGTAAATACCAATGGGTGGTTTCTTTTTTAATAGGCGTATTGCCACTTAAAGTACTAACAGGATTAATTAATTCTTCGGGGCTTAAGCTTTTGCCACATTTTTCACATTGATCTCCGTAGGCTTCTTTATGCGCACAATTGGGGCAGGTGCCTTTTATATAACGGTCGGCTAAAAAAGTTTGAGAGGCTTCATCAAAATATTGTTCGGTGGTCTTAGTTTCTAAATCGCCTTTGGCTTCTAGGTTGGTAAAAAATTCAGCCGCAGTTTCATGATGTAATGGGTCGCTGGTGCGGTGGTAAATATCAAACTGAATACCTAGGTCCTTAAAATTTTGTTCAATAATTGGATGATACTTATCAATGATTGCCTGTGCGGTAGTACCTTCTTTAGTGGCCTGAATAGGAATAGCGGTTCCGTGTTCATCGCTACCACAAACAAAAACAACGTCTCTTTTTTGGGCTTTCAAGTATCGGACATAAATATCTGCTGGCAAATAAGCGCCTGCTAAGTGGCCAATATGTTTCAGCCCATTCGCATAAGGTAGGGCTGCAGTAATCAAATATCGTTTAGGCGTGTTCATTGGTGCAAAAGTACTTAATATTGTGGTATGATTCAACCGCCGAATATCCAACCGGGAGACACTATTGGCCTAGTTTGTCCAGCAGGTTCTATTCCCATTGAAAAAGTGCAAAATTGCATCCAAACCCTTGAAAAATGGGGGTATCGAGTGCAATTAGGTAAAACGGTGGGGTCTAAAAAAGACTGTTTTTCGGCTGCTGATATAGAAAGAGCAGAGGATCTACAGGCCCTATTGGACGATGAAAATATAAAAGCAATTATTTGCGCTAGGGGTGGATATGGGTTGAGCAGAATTATTGGGGCGCTTAATTTTTCCAAATTTAATGCCCATCCAAAATGGGTGGTAGGGTTTAGTGATATTACTGTTTTACATGCTGCACTACAAAGGCAGAATTGTGGGAGTATTCACGGGCCAATGGCAGCCGCTTTTAACAAAGGGGAAGTGGGTGAAAAATACATCCAATCGCTAAGAGACTGTTTAGAAGGCAGGGCTACTCATTATCAGGCAGCAAGCCATTCTTTGAATACAATGGGGCAGGTTAAGGCGCCTATTATAGGTGGAAATTTATGTATGATCGCACATTTAGTAGGTTCAAAGAATGCATTAGAAAGTACAGGAAAAATTATTTTTATTGAAGATGTATCGGAGTATCATTACAATATAGACAGGTTAATGATACAATGTAAGAATGCAGGCTTATTTGAAAACTGCAAAGGTTTAATAATAGGCGGCTTTACCGATTTAAAAGACAATGCCTCCGACTTTGGGGCCACTGCCTATGAAATTATAGCGGCACATACTAAAGATTTGGCCATTCCCATATGTTTTGATTTTCCTATTAGCCATGGGTTAGAAAATGTAGCCATCAAGCAAGGCCAAGCCTATTTTTTTGAGGTGAATGAAAAAGTGGTGAGTTTACGAGAGGCTTAAATAGTTTCATTAAACCCTTGTTAATATGGGTTTTGGAGTAGTTACAATGTAATTAATGCATTAAATTTGTATATAAAATTGAAACTAATGAAAAAGTATTTTTTAAGTATGTCGGTTTGCCTTTTATTAGGAATACAATTTTGTATAGCGCAGTCCTATACTATTGCTAGTATTGAAAAAACCGACAAAGAGGACATGCAATATGAAGTACTTGGAAAAGTAGCCAATCATTATTGGATTTATAAAAATGTAGGGGGTGTTGCTACTATCGTTCAGTACAATGATCAAATGCAAATAGTAAAGCAGAATGATTTGACTTTTATAAAAACTACTAATTTAAATGGGATAGAGTTTATAACTTATTCAGATAGATTATTTGTTTTTTATCAATTTCAAAATAATACAACCGTATATGCTGCTGTGGCTTCTTTAAATAGTGAAGGGAATTTGATTGGAACACCTACTATTGTTGATACGGCCAATGGTATTAGACCAGGATC
>CANHOY010000174.1 GCA_947462495.1 Bacteroidota bacterium | reverse complement strand
TCAACTTATGCAAAAATACTTGCACTGAGAGGTGAGCTAGTAAAAAGCAAGCAATATGAAAAGAAGGCCGTGGCCTACCGTCAACTCATTGAAAATCGTTGGTGGAATGAAAAAACAAATTCCTACTACAATTATTTTCTTGAAGATGGCAAGTTTCATGGAGGAGGTTCGAACTTATATATGCTATGGTATGGAGTGATTCAGCATCCTAAAAGAATCATTCAAACCTTAGGTAATAATAATATATGGGACTATTATGAAATAGAAGGGATGTCTTATCTGCCCCAATTATTTTACAGGTTTGGTTACAATGAAAATGGCTATCGTTTCTTACAAAAAATTTATTCCAATAAGCGTCGTCAATATCCTGAAGCATCTAGTGGTTGTATTGAAGGAATCGTTCATGGGTTGATGGGCGTTCAGCCATCCGCTACCGAAGGGATTATAACCACTTGTCCTCGTTTAACTTCCAACACTACCTGGATCACCATGGAGAACATTCCTGTTTTCAGCGGATTAATTTCGGTAGCACATCAATCTGCTATCAAAACAGCATTTACCAATGAGGCCTCCAATAGCATTATCTGGCGTGCCATGTTTCAGGGTGTATTCAAAAATATTAAAATTGATGGTAAAACATTTATAACCAAACAATACTTGGATGAGATAGGCCAAGTTCATAGCTATGTTGATGTTGCAGTAAATGCAAGTATAACAAAAGAAGCAGTAGCTGTGAAATAATAGAACCCCATATTCATTAAAAAGCTAAAAATATCCATAGATATTTTTAGCTTTTTAAATAAGTGGTAGTTACTTTATTTTGACAAAACGAACAGCACAACAGCCAGTCTCTAATCAGCTTTGGTAAAATGTGAAGTTCTTCCCATAATTGAAAAGCCTATAAAGCCACGTACATCTAGTTGAGTAGGGGAAACAATCGTTATTTTACATTGATACGTTTTACCATTCTCAGGGTCATAAATGGTACCTTCTTCCCAAATATTTTTTTCAGTTTTTGTAAAAGCCTTCATAAAGACTAATCCTAATAAGGGTTTCACTTTTAGTGCCGCATCGGGATTACTTTTATCTAGTTTTGGCTTTCCATTTAATAAAGGATCTTTTAGCCAAACTATTTTCCCAAACATTTTATCTCCTTGAAGATAAAATTGAACTTTTGCACTTTTCTTTTCATTGTACCAAAGTCCTTGGGTTAAGTCTTGTGCAAATAATGTGCTTGTAGTAAATGCTAAGAAGAATAAGACGATTATTTTTTTCATTTATTTATTGTTTAAAATTTTATCGATTTCTTGAAACATTAAATGAATTCCAGGAAGTAGCATGGCACCATGACTAAAGCCTTGTAATTCATAAAGTGATATTTTTTTATTTCCAGCCAATTTCATCATTCTTGCAAAATAGGCATTCTCTTCATATCTTCCAAATAGTTCCAATTCTCTATCGCCCGTAATATCAATAATAGTAGGTGTATTAGACTTAATAAAATTCATCGGTGCTAACTCATTAATCACTGGTTGAATTTCACTTATTTTACTTTCCGCCCTAATGGTAAAATGGGTAATTACTTGTGGACTTAAAGGGATAGCCGCTTTAATTTTATTGGCAGCAATGTTTCTTTTTAATAACCATGATTCATCCATGGTTAACATCATAATCAAATAGCCTCCTGCAGAATGACCCGATAAAAATATATTACTCGTATCACCACCCAATTGTTGAATATTTTTAAATACCCAAGCTACTGCCTCAGCAGCATCTTCAATATACGCTGGTGAATGCACTTTGGGACTTAATCTATATTCTACAGAAACGATAATAAATTTGTCATTTTTTAATTCTTCAGGAATCTCTTTAGTCCCAGCTGTTAAACCTCCGCCATGAAACCAAACAATAACGGGTAAGGATTTCTTATTATTAGGAATGTAAACATCCAACTTGCATTGACTTTTTTTATAGGCATCACTCGTATCATTTTTTGGATAATAAGGTAAGTTGGTAATGACTGTTTTTTGAGCAAAGGTGCTATTACTATATAGGACTATGAAAAAAAATAAAATATATTTCATGATAATTATTTTGATGATGATTGATTAATACTATTTGGTTCCTTTAATAATTTTTCATACGCCATTCTTGAGGAACCACTAACAAATATTTCGCCGCAATAAGTATAATTCAATTTTTTTACAATTTTAAGCATGGGTGCATTGTCAAAATTAGTATCCACCTTAATGCTAAATACATTTTTACCAATACACAAATCTTCAATCATTGTAAATAATTCTGTGGCTATTCCCTTTCCTTTAAAATCATCAGAAGTGGCTACGCGATGAACAGCGGCATAATTCCCATTGGAAAGCCATTTCCCCTTAATTTCATTGTAGGTAGGTTCTATGCCAAAAATGATGGCAGCATAAGCCACAATTATATCATTATTAACAACTACATATCCTGCACCATTATGAATGTCATTAGCAATTGTTTGCTCATTGGGATAACCGTTTTGCCATTGGTCACTTCCATCTTTTTTTCTTTGTGCTATGGCTTGTTGTAAAATAGACCAAATAATATCTATTTCTGATACAGTAGCTAATCTTAAAGCCATGATTGAATTGAATGTTGTCATATTCCCCTGCTGCTTTATTGAATAGTAGCTATGGCAACTGGATCCATATCTGTAAATTCCTTATTCTCCCCGGCCATTCCCCAAATGAATCCATAATTGGATGTACCTACACCAAAATGCATGCTCCAAGGCGCTGATAAAATAGCTTCATTGTTGGCAATAACTATATGTCTTGTTTCCTGTGGCTCTCCCATAAAATGCATCACACGATGCGCTTCATTCAAATCAAAATAAAAATAAGCTTCCATGCGTCTAGTATGCGTATGTGGGGGTACGGAATTCCATACACAACCTTCCTCTAAAATAGTAACACCCATCACCAGCTGACAGCTTTGTATGCCATCATTATGAATGTATTTGTAGATGGTGCGTTTATTTGAAGTAGAAAAATCTCCTAAAATAACTGGCGCTGCTTGTTCTTTTGTCGTTTTAGTGGTTGGATAAACATGATGTGCAGGTGCAGATAATAAATAAAACATAGCGGGGTCCTTTGCATCAATACTAGAAAAACTTACTTTTTTGGTACCCTTGCCAACATATAAGCATGCTAATTTTTCTACTATATATTCTACCCCATCGGTTATAATTTTTCCTTCGCCGCCAATATTGATAATTCCTAACTCGCGACGCTCTAAGAAAAACTCAGCTTTTAATTCTGCTTCATTGGATAAATCAATATTTTTATTGGTAGGCATTACACCCCCTACAATCATTCTATCATAATGAGAATAGACTAAGTTCATTTCGCCGGCTAGCATTAGCTGCTGAATTAAAAAATTAGAACGTAATTCAGCAGTATTCATTTTGCTAGTCTCTAATGGACTATGCTGAAATCTTATTTGCATAGAGGTTATATTTACTAATTGTTTTATAAAAGCCTTTTTTTATCTGAAAGTTTTTTGCTAAATTACTACAGCTAATTATGGCCTTCCTGTTAATAAAGGTAAATTTTATTTTTAAAACTAAACTAATGAACTTAAAACAACCCCTGCTATTATTATTTATTTTATTAAGTACCCTTGGCTTTACTCAAACGAGTAAGAGAGATCAAGTCATGAGTAAACTTATTACCGATAACTATACCCTAGCAAAAAATCAATATTTGTATATGATGAAGCAAGTTCCAAAGGATAGC
>CANHOY010000173.1 GCA_947462495.1 Bacteroidota bacterium | reverse complement strand
GGTAAAGAATTGGTGGAAGAGGGATTGGCAAAAAAAGTATTCTATCAAAAAGAAGATAGCTCTGTCTGGATTGACTTAACAGGAGATGGATTAGATGAAAAAATTGTTCGAAGGAAAGATGGTACTTCTGTTTACATGACCCAAGACATTGGATTGGCTCAGTTAAAACAAAAAGAGTTTAACAATGATGCGAGTATTTATGTGGTGGGTGATGAACAAAACTATCATTTTAAAGTGCTTAAATTAATTTGTCAAAAATTACAATTACCAGCAGCTGATGGTATTTATCATTTAAGTTACGGCATGGTAGAATTGCCTACTGGAAAAATGAAAAGCAGAGAAGGCACGGTGGTAGATGCAGATGATTTAGTAGATGCCATGATTGCTATTTCAAAAGAAAAAACAGAAGCCTTAGGAAAGGTTTCCGATTTTACAACCGATCAACTCACTGAATTATATAATACCATTGGATTAGGGGCACTTAAATTTTTCTTATTAAGAGTAGATCCTAAAAAGAAAATGATATTTAATCCAGAAGAGAGTATTGACTTTCATGGTTTCACGGGGCCATTTATACAATATACACACGCGCGTATCAAAAGTATATTAAGAAAAACAGGGGTTGCTGTAAGTATTACTAATAATGAATTATTGCCTTTAGAAAAACAATTGGCTATAGAGCTTTCTACCTTTCCTGCTATTATTAACGAAGCAGCCGAAAACTTAGACCCTTCTAAAGTGGCTATTTATGCTTTTAACTTAGCCAAGTTATTCAATACTTTTTATGCTGAACTATCTATAGCCAATGCAGAGTCTGAAGTAAAAAAGCAAGTTCGAATTCAATTAGGTATTTTAACTGCTGCAACCTTACAAAAAGCAATGAGTGTTTTAGGTATTGCGGTTCCTGAGCAAATGTAAATCCAAAAAATAAGGATTACCCTAGACAATTAAAAAATATAACTAATTTCTCTTTAGTTTAGAATTATTATACACTTCAGGCGTCTCTTCTTCAAAGCCCCATTGGGTTAATAATGTATTCATTTGTTCTGTTGGTAAGTTAGCTTTATCATAATGCCCCGCTTTCATTTTTTGGCGCATGGCTTCATAAATACTCACCGCACAAGCCACTGATATATTTAAACTTTGAATGATACCCATTTGTGGAATAATAAAATTGCCATCTGCTAAATTTCTAAATTCCTCAGTAACCCCGGCATGTTCATTTCCAAATACCAAGGCCACCGATTCTGTAAAATTAATTTCGTGTAAGCTTACCGCATCACTAGATAAATGGGTGGTCAAAATTTTACTAAAATTTTTTCTTAAGGCAGCAACACAATCTTCTAATTTTTCAAATTCATGAATGGTCAACCATTTTAAAGCACTACTACTACTACGATACCCCCATTTTTTATGGCGAGGAATTTTTGTAGTGAGTACATACACATCTTGAATACCCACAGCGTCACAGGTTCTCATTACGGCTGAGACATTGTGCGGATCTTGTACATTTTCCAATACCACCGTTAAGTTGGCTTGGCGTTTTCTTAAAACATTTAATAATTTTTCGGTTCGTTCTGGTGTCATAAATTTAATTTCGAAATAGAAATAATTATTTTTTAAACGGGGCTCTATATTGCACTCCCAATCCAGGGTTAACCAGTGGAGCCATTTTCCCATTTTTATTCTCAAAAGAATAATCTAGACCTACTCCATTCAATTCAGTCATCAATAAGGGGCCATCCATATCCACATAATCTAATTGAGGTAAAAATTGTGCAATCGCTGCAGAACCAATTACACTTTCGTTCATACAACCCATCATTACTTTTAATCCTAATCCTTTTGCTTCCTTAATCATCCTTAAAGCAGGCGTAAGGCCACTGCATTTAGTTAATTTAATATTGATGCCATCAAAATAATGAGCACAAGTAGCTACATCCTTTTCAACAACACAACTTTCATCAGCAAATAAGGGTAATGCAGATTGATTCTTTAATTGTTCCATTCCTTCCCAATTGTCTTTGGCTAAAGGCTGTTCTACTAATTCTACGCCTAATTCAGCTAATGCTGGTATTTTTAATAAAGCTTCTTCAGTAGTCCAACCCGCATTGGCGTCTACGCGAATTGGTTTATCGGTATGTTGTCGTAAAGCAGTAATCATCTCTATATCATAATCAGTGCCCACTTTAACTTTATAAATAGGCCAAGGATGTGCATTCATCTTTTCCAACATCTTTTCAATAGCATCAATACCTAGCGTGTAATCGCAAATAGGTATTTCTGTTTGTTTGTTCCAGGTGGTATTCCACATTTCATGTAAAGGTTGTTTTTTCATTTGTCCAAACAAATCCCAACCTGCCATATCCAATGCACATACTAAAAAAGGATCATTGGGAAATAAATGATGTAAAAAATGCCAAAAACGTTCAGGATCAATCAAAGCAAATTTTTCAATAAGTTTTCTTTGCTTTTCCAATTGCTCCATCATGCCATCAACAGTGACTTGATAATACACGATAGCTGGGGCTTCACCATACCCTACCCAATTACCTAGTGACAACCTCACCATTAAACTTGATTGATGGGTTTTGGTTCGACCATTTGAAATGGTGAAAGGATACTCAAAAGGTAATTGTTGTTCCCAGAAGTCTAATTGCACAAATAAATATTTTGGCTAAGATACAAAAACGTCCATTTAACGACCACTTTCTTTAATAGCATGCTGCCAATCGGTATTGAATTGATCTTGATTTAATAAATCTTCTAAATTTATATGCATCCTATATCTCCAATAATGTTTAGGATTGGCTGGTATGTTAATTCGTTCTTCATTAGGGTCTTTTCTTCTTATCTTTTCATCTACACCAAAATAATCTTGTAATTGAAAAATAGCCCACATGGAAGGAGAATATAAATGCTGTAAAAGAATAGCTTTATTAATCCATGGCTCGCAATAAATAGGCGCCTCCCCCAACTTCCCTAATTCTTGATTAAAATACAATTGTGTTTTTTCACGATCTTCTTCCCACCAGCCTCTTATTGTACTTGTATCATGTGAAGAAGGAGTAACTACACTTAAGTAGGGTGCCTCTATAGGATTAAAAAATATTTTATTGATTGCCTTAGGCATTCTTTGTACCTCTAAACTCAATATACCTAATTGTTGAAGGACGGGGGGTAAGCAAGAGGGAACTAATCCTAAATCTTCCCCACATATTAGCATATTGGTAGCTCGTTTGAGCATAGGTAATTTTTGTAAAGCTTCCTTTTCCCATCCTTGTTCTTGCCTATAAAAAAAATAATTTGAATACAATTCTCGTAAAATAATTTTCGTTTTCTCTTCTAAATTTTGAAAAGAGGAAGTACCTTCTATATTAAATCTAAAATGAAAAGATTGATCCTCCGTTGATTCTATTAAAATAATATTGCTTATTAATTCACATAAAGTATTTTTTATTTTTTCATGCCATTCATCATTAGGGAGTGTTGCGAAATGATCCGCTACTTGTCTTTGTGTTTGGAATGAGGGTAATAAGTCAAACAACCCCTCACCGATAGATTGTAAAAAATGTTGTTTAACATAGTCATTATCATACCCCACCAATTGAAATAAAATAGTTTCATTAATGAATGGTTTAGTAAAACGATGTCTATCGAATATGATCCCTTTACTATTAAATTCATGAATACTTACTGGAATGGCTGGAACAAAATGTCCCATGATTCCATCAATAGCATGCATAGGAATACTCCAAATTCTAAAAAAACCTAAAATATGATCTATTCTAAAG
>CANHOY010000172.1 GCA_947462495.1 Bacteroidota bacterium | reverse complement strand
TCCTTAATGAGCTTATTGATTGGCTTGATTTTAGTGAATATTTTTAAACCAGGAGAAGGCATTGCATTATCTAATGCCGATGTAACTGGCGCGAAAGATTTAATGGGAAAAACCCAAGTATTTAGTTTAATCAATTTTGTGGAACATGTTTTCCCTAAAAGTATGGTGGAGGCCATGGCGAATAATGAAATTTTACAAATTGTAATTTTTAGTATTTTTTTCGGAGTAGCTGCAGCAGCTATTGGAGAGGCTGCAAAAGGTTTTGTAAAAGCGTTAGAAACGATATCTCATATCATTCTTAAAATGGTGGGCTATGTTATGAACTTTGCTCCTTTGGGTGTTTTTGGCGCCATAGCAGCAGTGATAGCTACCAAAGGATTAGCCATTTTTGAATTTTATGGTAAGTATTTATTTTTCTTTTTAATAGGGATAGCTACCTTATGGGTAGTCTTATTAGGGGTAGGCTTTTTAATTTTAAAAAATAGAATTCCTTCTTTACTAAAACATATTACGACACCGCTGGTAATTGCATTTAGCACTACAAGTAGTGAAGCGGTATTTCCTAAATTAACTGAAGAGTTAGAACGCTTTGGTTGTAAGGATAAAATTGTTTCTTTTATTTTACCATTGGGCTACTCATTTAATTTAGATGGCAGCATGATGTATATGACTTTTGCTAGTATGGCCATCGCGCAAGCTTATGGAATACATTTAGATATGGGAACACAATTAACTATGTTATTGGTGTTAATGTTAACTAGTAAAGGTATTGCTGGTGTACCGAGGGCGTCCTTGGTGGTAGTGACTGCCACTTGCGCCATGTTTGATATACCTCCAGAAGGGATTGCGTTAATTTTACCTATTGATCATTTTTGCGATATGTTTCGTTCTGCCACCAATGTTTTGGGTAATAGCTTAGCCACTACAGTGGTAAGTAAATGGGAGGGGGCTTTAGAATCACCTAAGCAAGCATAATTATAAAGTATGATCCATTTATTAGAAGCATTTCATTGGAGTCAATTATTACAACCTCAATATTATATTGAAAATGGTGGCTTGTGGTTATTGTTATTTGTAGTTTTTGCGGAGACGGGTTTATTTTTTGGCTTTTTCTTACCAGGAGATAGTTTGCTTTTTGTAGCAGGAATTTATAGTGCGCCCTTGGCTGCTCAAATTTTTGTGAGTGAAAATGAATGGGTTAATTTATTTACCATTTTTTCATTTATAACGGTAGCGGGTATCTTGGGTAATGAAGTGGGTTATCGTATTGGGAAAAAAGTAGGCCCTGCTATGTACGATTGGGAGGACAATATATTTTTCAAGAAAAAATATTTAAGACAAGCAAACGATTTTTATGAAAAGCATGGAGGGCGTGCTATAGTTATTGCTAGATTTATTCCCATTGTGCGCACTTTTGCACCAATTATAGCCGGCATCGTAAAAATGGATAAAAATAAATTTAATTATTTTAATATCATTGGCTGTGTGGCTTGGGTGGCAAGTATGTTATGTGCAGGACATTTTTTACAATCTTATATATTAAATCATTTTCAATTTGATTTAAAAAAGCATTTGGAAGTGATCGTTTTGGGAATTGTGCTAGTAACTACAGCCCCTGTTATTTTTCAAGTGTTAAAACATCGCTCTAGAAAATAAAAAAAATCATTTAAAGCTTATGACTACTAATAAACAAATAGGATTATTGTCCTTGCCGGTTTTTGTTGCTGCATTAGGTTATTTTGTAGACGTGTATGATTTGCTCTTATTTACTATTGTAAGACAGCCAAGTGTAATGAGCTTGGGTTCGACGGCAGAAACTATTATTGTGGATAGTGCGCATATTATTAATTGGCAAATGTCTGGCCTATTGATTGGTGGTATTTTATGGGGGGTGTTGGGAGATAAAAAAGGAAGATTAAAAGTATTGTTTGGATCGATTATACTTTATTCGGTGGCAAATTTTTTAACCTCTTTCGTTCAAACAGTAGATCAGTATGCTTACTGCAGATTTATAGGAGGCATTGGACTAGCAGGAGAATTAGGAGCAGGCATTACCTTGGTTTCGGAAATGCTTCCAAAAAATAAAAGAGGGATAGGTACTTCTTTGGTCGCAGGTATTGGTTTGTTTGGAGCCGTATTTGCCTACTTTACTTTTAAATTTACTGCTGACTGGAGATTGTGTTATCAAATTGGGGGAGTGCTTGGATTTTGCTTATTAATACTCCGTGTTAAAGTGGCCGAGTCTTTTATGTTTGAGTCTACAAAATTAGCCAATGTTTCAAAAGGAAATTTCTTAATGTTTTTTAGCACCTACCATCGGTTTTCAAAATACATTAAAGCTATTTTGATTGGTTTACCTACTTGGTTTGTGATTGGAGTAATGGTTAATTATAGTAATAAATTTGCGACTGGTTTATATGGCGATAATTTAATAGATTCTGGCAAGGCAGTTATGTTTGCCTACATTGGAATTGCATTGGGGGATTTATTGATTGGTTATGTGAGTCAATATTTTCAGAGTAGAAAAAAAGCGCTTCTGTTATTCTATACATTGAGTATTATTGGAATGGCTTTATTTTTTAGCAGCGTCAACAGCAACGATGATAGAATGTATCTTATTTGTGGGCTACTTGGATTTAGTACTGGCTATTGGGCCATTTTTAATACGATGGCGGCCGAACAATTTGGCACCAATTTAAGAGCAACAGCGGCTACCACCATTCCTAATATGGTGAGAGGGGCCTTACCATTAATTAATTTTTTATTCCTTGATTTGCTACAAAAAAAATTAGGGTGGAGCATTATTCAAAGTGGCATTTTCACAGGGGCTACGGTAATGATCATTACGCTTATCGCTTTTGTTTTTACAGAGGAAACCTACCACAAGGATTTAGATTATTTAGAATACGATCAGCCACTTCCATAGAGCTAATAAAGTATGCGTTTATTATTTATACGTTTCTCTTCTATTGGTGATATTGTTCTTACCACACCAGCAATTCGTTGCGCCAAACAACAAATACCAGGCGTGGAAATACATCTTTTAACCAAAGCTTCAATGAAAGAGTTGGTGATGGACAATCCCTATATAGATCACTGTCATTTTTTAGGGCAAGATATCAACCAGACTATTTCAGAATTAAAGAAGTTTGAATTTGATTATGTCATTGACTTACATCATAATTTTAGATCTTGGAAAATTAAAAATGCATTAGGGATAAAAGCTTTCAGCTATCAAAAATTAAGTATTAAAAAGTGGCTGTTGGCTAAATTGCATATTAATCTTTTGCCTACAACGCATGTTTGTGATAGGTACTTAGCAACTTTAAAACATTTTAATATAGTGAACGATGGGCAAGGGTTAGATTATTTCTTCCCTGTAAATAATACATTTACTGCTGCGCATTTGCCTACTAGTCATCAAGCGGGTTTTATTGCTTTTGTTATAGGGGCTTCTTACTACAATAAAAAAATGCCAGTACAAAAATGGATTCAATTGGCAGCATCCTTAAAAAAGCCCATTGTGCTTATTGGGGGGAAAGTGGATGTAGCGGAAGCAAATTTAATTGAACAGTCCTATCCGAATTATATTTATAATGCTTGTGGTAAATTTAGTTTGCAAGAATCGGCCAATATACTACAAATGTCTAAAGTAGTGGTGTCGCATGATACTGGCTTCTTGCATGTGGCTGCCGCATTAAAAAAACCAACCATTACTATTTGGGGGGCTACCAGTCCGGCATTACAATTTGAAGCCTATTATCCAAGCCAAAATACACCAGCACATTTTAATTCAATAGTGC
>CANHOY010000171.1 GCA_947462495.1 Bacteroidota bacterium | reverse complement strand
TTTAAAAAATTACGACCGCACATCATTAAGTGCCAATGATCAATTGTCTTATGACGTATTAAAAGATGAATTGGAAATAAATTTAGAGGGCTATCAATTCCATTTTGAATATTTGCCATTTAGTCAATTGAATTCCTTCCCCTTAATTTTTGCTCAATTTGGCTCCGGCACAAGCGGTCAACCTTTCAAAAAAGTGAAAGATTATGATGACTGGTTAAAAAGGTTAAATGCTTTTTCAGTTTGGGCGGATACCGCTATTGGAAATTTCAAATTAGGCATGAAGGCAGGTATGGTATTTCCAAAATCGGTGGTAGTAAAAATGATTCCACAAATGCAAAGCATGGTGGTAACCGATGCAAAGAAAAGTTTATTTTATGGTCCAATTAATTTGATGCCTGCTAGTTTTTCTGCAGCAGACAAAGAACGATTAACCAAGGAATATCAAGCATCAATTCTCACAGTGGTAGTGCCTACCTTTAAAAAATTAGGCGATTTTTTACAAAATGAATATTTACCAAATGCAAGAGCTACGTCAGGTATGTCTTCATTACCAGGAGGGGTTGAAATGTATGCTTATCAAGTGAAACGTCAAACCACTACCAGCAGAACTCCTGAAGATATTTATCAAACTGGTTTAAGTGAAGTAGCAAGAATTAGAAAGGCCATGGACAGTATCCAAAATTTAGTAGGCTTTAAAGGTGATTTAAAATCTTTCTTTGATTACTTAAATTCAGACAAAAAATTTACCCCTTATCATACTGCAAAAGAAGTAACTGACGCCTTTGAAGTGATTCACCAAAGGATGAAACCCAATTTAATTAAGGTATTTGAAAACGCCCCTAAAACTCCATTTGAGATAAGACAAACAGAAGCTTTCAGGGCTGCCTCTGCAAGTGCCGAATACAATTCGGGTTCGGCAGATGGCACTAGACCTGGAATTTTTTATGTTCCTATTTTAGATGCGACTAAATTTAATACCACTTCTGGTATGGAATCTTTATTCTTACACGAAGCCATTCCTGGACATCATTATCAAATTTCCTTAACGCAAGAAAATACTTTACTACCTAATTTTAGAAGATATGGCGGACACAATGCTTATGTTGAAGGTTGGGCATTGTACAGTGAATCACTTGGAATAGAATTAGGATTGTATAAAGATCCTTATCAATATTTTGGCGCATTAGGTGATGAAATACATCGTGCTATAAGATTGGTTGTGGATGTTGCAATTCATTCAAAAAATATGAGTAGAGAAGAAGCCATCAAATACATGATGGATAATGAACCCATTAGTGAGCAAGGTGCCACTGCAGAAATTGAAAGATATATGAGTCACCCAGGACAAGCATTGGGCTACAAAGTGGGTGCCATGAAAATTAGAGCATTAAGAACAAAATACGAAATGGAATTAGGTGCTAAATTTAATGCTGCAGAATTTCATACCGAAGTGCTAAAAGATGGCTCCATGCCTTTAAACGTATTTGAAGCAAAGATGGACGCTTGGGCAGCTAGTAAAAAATAAGAACGCTGTTTTATATTTCGATGGGAGGATACAATTATAATGATTGTATCCTCCCATTTTAATTTAATTCACTCCCTATCAACCGCTTACATCTTCCCTTCTTACATAATAATGAGCTGTGTTTTGATTCTATTTTTGTCTATCTTTAAAACTACATAGTTTATGAAAGATTTAAATCAAAAATCAAAGCCTAGAAATAAAGTATTCATCGTTATTAGTTCGATGATACTGTTTTGCATTTTGCAAATTTCATTGAATGGTTTTGCCGAATCAACCCTAGAAAGTTCCAACTTAAATACATTTTGGATTTGGCGATTGTTGGGCAGACTGCATCCATTGGCCGTTCACTTCCCAGTAGCTTTAATTTTACTAGCTACTTTTCTTGAATTTTTTACTTTTAAAAATTTCAATTCAACACTACGTCCTGCAATTAAAATATTAATTGCTATTGGTGCCATTGCCGCATGTATTTCAGCCATCATGGGACTCCTATTGTCCAATGAGGGCGGTTATGAAAAAGAGCTGGTCAGTTTACATCAATGGGTGGGTATCGCGACCGCTTTTATAGCTGGTATCACTTGGATTTTATTAAACAGTTTATTAAAAAAAAATAACTTACATCTGATTAAAGTGTATCGCCTTTTACTTTTAATCAGTGGGCTAGGAATAATGGTGGCAGGACATTTTGGAGCGTCTCTTACGCATGGCAAGGACTATCTTAGCGCTACGCTTCCCTGGAGTAAAGATTATGAAGGAAGTACCAAAAGAAATTTTGATTTGTCTGGTTTCAAAAATGATACCACAAAGTTAACCAAACAGCAATCCATTGAATTAAATATTCAAGTGCGCGCTATCTTGGCTCATAATTGTTACAAATGCCATGGCGCAGAAAAAATTAAAGGAGACCTTCGATTGGACCGTCGGGATATGATTTTTAAAGGCGGTGAGAATGGCCCTGTTATAATACCTGGTGATGCAGTAGCTAGTGAATTATATCGAAGAATTAGCTTGCCTTCTTCAGACAAAGAGGCGATGCCCTCGAAAGGGAAAAAATTAGCTGAAGGAGATATTGAACTTATTAAATTTTGGATCCAAAAAGGCGCTCCCTGGCCAGATAGTTCTGAAAAAAATATTTTCAGAGTAGCTGAATTAGCGCCAAGAAATCCAGCACTCCCTCCTATTGTTAATGGGCTTGCCAATCCTATAGACCGTTGGACTAGCCAATATTTTAACAAGAACAAAATAGCATGGCCCAAATTAGTGGATGATAAAACTTTTTTCAAAAGAGTGTCCATGGATATCATTGGTTTACTGCCCAATCCTGAGGACTTAGAAAAATTTATTAAAGATACTAGGCCCAATAAAAGAGCCTTATGGATAAGGAAACTTCTTGACCAACAAGATGATTATACAACCCATTGGCTAAGCTTTTGGAATGATGCACTTAGAAATGATTATACTGGAACAGGCTACATCACAGGAGGCCGACACAATATTACGAACTGGTTATATAAATCTTTAAAGTCCAATAAACCCTATGATCAGTTTGTAAAGGAACTGATTAGTCCAACCGATTCCTCCAAAGGTTTTATAGAAGGAATCAAATGGCGAGGCGTGGTGAATGCAAGTCAAAGAACTGAAATGCAAGCTGCTCAAAATGTTAGTCAAATATTTTTAGGACTTAATTTAAAATGCGCTTCTTGCCACAATAGTTTTATAAGCGATTGGAAACTATCAGATGCCTATGCCTTTGCCAATATTTTTGCGGATAGTTCTCTTGAAATTAATCGGTGTGACAAACCTACTGGGAAGTATACAGGTACCCGTATGCTTTGGTCAACATTAGGAACTATTGATAGCGCTGCTCCTCGAAAAGAAAGACAAGCACAATTGGCTTCAATGATGGTTCAGGCTTCCAATGGACGATTTTATAGAACTCTTGTGAATAGATTATGGGCGCAACTTATGGGACGCGGATTAATTGAACCAGTGGATGTTATGGACAATGAACCTTGGAATCAAGATTTATTAGATTGGATGGCTTTTCATTTTCAACAAAACAAATCGGACATCAAAGAGTTGCTTTATTTAATTACCTCATCTGCTACCTACCAACTTCCCTCTGTTGGCTATAAGGATGTCAATAAAATTATAGCGCAAGAATATCAATTTACTGGCATGTTGCGCAAAAGAATGACTGCAGAACAATTTGCAGATGCTGCTGCAACCATTATTGGCCCTCTATTTTCCGACTCCATGTTAATGTACCATCCTACATTCAGCAATAGGCTAAATCAAAGACAAGC
>CANHOY010000170.1 GCA_947462495.1 Bacteroidota bacterium | reverse complement strand
TTTGATTAATGCTGGAAACAAGTGATTCCATTCCATACATGAAAATCATTTTTTCAAATAGATGATAGGCGTCATAACATTTGATAAGTCTTGTTTTTCGTTTGCTATTTTCAAAGCCCTCTGCAAAAACAGATAAGGCGTCTATTTCT
The DNA here is from genome assembly GCA_947462495.1 of Bacteroidota bacterium. Lineage (GTDB taxonomy): Bacteria > Bacteroidota > Bacteroidia > Chitinophagales > Chitinophagaceae > Sediminibacterium. The sequence continues at coordinate 3,704 of CANHOY010000170.1, read as the reverse complement.
TTTTTTGTTTTAGTATTCAATAAATTTTCACCTATGGTGATTAACTGTTCTTCAGTAAGCGGCTTGGTTTTCTTAGTAGCCATTAAATATGCATTAGCTACAGCCGCAGCAATAATTTTACGAGATTGAATCAATTCATTAACAGAATCAGGTGCTAAGTAATCATATTCGAATAAAGGTGTTTTTTGTTTTCTTTTGTCTCTATCAATATACTTCCATGCGTTTCTTGCCAAGGCATAAAAGTTGTACAAAAACCAATACCCTGGCATCACAACAAGCTCATCTTTTAAGGGGTCGTTGCTCACTAAAGAAAAAGGAATTGGGATATTTAATTCGTAATTGTAGTCTCCCTTATTAAGTAAAGCAAAGCTGGAAAATACGGAATTGTGTTTTATGCTCACGCATAAGCCTGGCCAAAATCCACGGCCCATAATTACTTCACCATCAGCACCTCTACTATTGTGGTTTGATCCTAATGTACACCCAGCGGCAATATTGCTTTGGCCCATGACCAATGCAGCACATAAAAAAGAATTATTATGGTGTTGCTCGTGCGCAGGAAAAATTAAAGAGTTGAGTACTTCGCAACAAGAAATGGTGGCATTAGGGCCTAAGAAAGAATTGATTAATCTCGCGCCATACTTTAATTGGGAATAATCTGATAATACAAATCGAACGGCTTTTATTCCATAGAAAATTCTACAACCAAATCCGATTACCCCATTAACTAACTCGCAACCTTCCCCAATTTGAGTTCGTGCTCCTGGAGCGGAGTTAATAGTTACATTTTTTATTTTATTGGCCCCTTTTAAATAAGCGTCAGAGCCTACCCATACATCTTTAATAATTTTACAATTTTTAATGACGGTGCGGTCTCCCACTTTTCCGTAGTAGCCTAGTTTATTGTCAAATCTTTTTTCAGTTAAACTGATGAATTTTTTTTGTAAGGTAGCATCTTGTCTATTTCTTGTCCATAAATAAGCATCGCCAGCGGTCATTCCATTAAATGGTAATACTTTACGTCCAGTGTTTTCATTGCAAAGCTCCATCCAAATTCGTACCGATTCATCTTCCCCTTTTTTGATAATACCATTTCCGAATTTAGAATGATTCGTTGTAACAATTTCATTTACGTTGGTGATGATTACCTCATTACCAATAATATAATGAGATAAATAATTAACATTGTGAATGGCTACATTATTGCCAAAGTCGGCACTAATGATAGTAGAATTGTAAATACCCACAGGTACTACTAAATCACTAAAGCAAAGACAATTGGTTTCTAGATTACCTATTCGAATTAAACCAAAAAATGAACAGTTTTTTACAAGCTCTGGATTGAATGCGTTGGAAACCAAAATTTTATTCCAGTTGTCGCTTGTATTGCCATTGCGAACCAATATCTCTATTTCTAAAGAAGTTAAACTTCTATATTCAATGCCGCTTCTGTTTTGTTGATTACGTAAATAATATTCGTCTTTCCCTTTTGGAAACTCCTTGATAAAGCCATAGCCCAAATCCTGTACGGGCATCTTTTTAATGGTATTCATATGCGAATTATTTAAATAAGTTAGGGTGTAATTGATTCCAATGGGTAGCTCCTTGATAGGCATTAGCAATAGTGAGTAGGGTGGATTCATCATATAAATTACCTACAAAACTAATTCCAGTAGGTAAATTTAATTTTTTGTCAAATCCTGTTGGTAAACAGACAACTGGATGACCTGTTAAATTAGTAATAGCAGATTGATTGCCGTCGCCTCTTGAAGGGCAGATGATCACATCGTACTTTTGTATTACTTCATTTACTTTTTGCATTAATGTGTATCGGTGTCTTTGGGCATTTACATATTCAACCGCTGGAACAAATCTGGCTGTTCTAAATTGATTGGGCCAGTCATATTTTGTTTGTCTTGTTAGTTGATCATCGATGTTTAATCTTGTCATTTCGTCAAACTGAGCTGCGCATTCTACACCAATCACCACATCCATTATATTGATATTGTATACGCCACTGTCTGGAAAGTTAACAGGAATTAATTGAACACCTAGTTTTTTAAAAACTTCTAATACCTTAAATTCATTTCTTGAAGTATCTTTTATTTTATCAAAATAATTTTTTGCGTAAGCAATTTTTAGCTTTTTAATATTCTTAGTAGGGTTGTAGTTAAACGGCTTATTTACTGCACTTCCATCTTTACCATCTGTACCATGTATATAATTAAAAACGATGGCTGCGTCTGCGGCAGACCTACAGATGGGCCCGATTTTATCCAAGCTATAACTTAAGGCCATAGCGCCAGTTCTACTGATACTTCCAAAAGTGGGTCTTAAACCGGTAGCGCCACAAGTTGTCGAAGGAGAAATGATACTACCCCAGGTTTCAGTGCCAATGGCAAAGGGTACTAATCCTGCTACGGTGGCAGAAGCAGAACCTGCAGAAGAACCAGAGGATCCATATTTTAAATTCCAAGGATTTTTGGTTCTTCCCCCATACCAATAATCCCCCATTGCCAAAGCACCTAAGGTAAATTTAGCAACGAGTATGGCACCTGCTTCTTTTAATTTAATATAAACAAAAGCATCTTCATCAATCATTTGATTTTGGTAAGGTGCAGCACCCCAAGTGGTTTTCGTCCCTTTGACTGCAAATAAATCTTTTAAACCATAGGGAATGCCATGTAATAAACCCCTGTATTTTCCATGTGCAATTTCTTCATCTGCTTTTTTTGCTTGCTCGTAAGCGATATGCTCTTGTATACTAATAACACATTGCAAGGTATCGCCCCATTTTTTAATACGCTCAATAAAAAATTGAGTAAGTGCAAGTGAAGTAATTTTTTTATTCTTAATAAGAGAGGCCAATTGCTCAATAGAATAAAAGGCCAAATCATTTTTATTAGTGGGAAGCGAAATAGTATTATCTAATTTCCAAGAGATTGAATTTTGTTTTTCATTAAAGTGCATACCAGGTAAAACTGGAGATTGCCATAAGCTCAATGGAACACTATTGGGCAATGAAAAAGAATGCAGTGCTTTGTAGTTGACTAAATTGTCAATTACATCGGAATATAAAGTATCAATTTCTTGAGTTGAAAAACTAAGGTCGTATAATTTTATACTGCTTTCTAAATCTTTTTTTTGAATGGAAGCATCTTGGGCGAAAGTAAAAACACTTAGGGATAGCAATAAGCAAGTTAGAATATTTCTCATGCTCCATTTTTTGAGTTGATCAAAGATAATAATTACCTATTGGGTTTTGGGCTGCTAAAGCGTCTTTTTTGACCTCCATTTCCCATGGCTTTAGATCTTGAGTGTCCAGCGTTTCCCCTTCCTTGTTGTTTGGCCTCCTTGATCGGGTTAAAATTGGTCATGGGGAAAGGATGATTTTCAATCACTGGAATTTTTTTAGCTATTAGCTTTTCAATATCTTTTAAGAAAGCTCTTTCTTCTGCATCACAGAAAGAAATGGCGGTACCGTTGGCTCCTGCGCGACCTGTTCTGCCAATACGGTGAACATAGGTTTCAGGGATATTAGGTATTTCGTAATTCACTACATATGCCAAGTCGTCTACATCAATACCTCTTGCAGCAATATCGGTAGCCACTAAAACGCGGGTAGTTTGTGCTTTAAAATTGGATAGTGCTCTTTGACGTGCATTTTGTGCTTTATTGCCATGTATGGCTTCGGCTTTAATATT
>CANHOY010000169.1 GCA_947462495.1 Bacteroidota bacterium | reverse complement strand
CGTAAACACTTACGGTACTGCTAAAGTAAAATTAACGGATGGTCAAATTGGTAAATTAGTAGAAAGTGTTTTTGATATGCGTCCTTACTTTATCGAGCAAAGATTAAAGTTAAGAACTCCAATGTACAGTGAAACTGCAGCCTACGGACATATGGGTCGTAAGAATGAAGTAGTTACTAAAACATTCACCACTCCAGATGGTAAGTCAAAAACCATGAAAGTGGAATTGTTTACTTGGGAGAAATTAGATTATGTAGCGAAAGTGAAAAAAGCTTTCGGTTTAAAATAAATCATTTCAATTAGTAAAATCCCTCTCGAATGCTCGGGGGGGATTTTTAGTTTTATCACTAAATAAAATTGTATGGAACAGGAACAAAATCCTTGGAAAATAGTTAGTGGAAATTTAGTTTACGATAATCCATGGATTAATTTAACAGAGTATCAGGTTATTACACCAGCTGGCACTCCAGGCATTTATGGCAAAGTTCATTTTAAAAATATAGCCATTGGCGTTATGGCTATTGACAAAGAAGGCGATACTTATTTAGTAGGTCAATACCGATTTCCTTTAAATGAGTATAGCTGGGAAATCCCAGAAGGGGGTTGTCCAGAGGGTACGGATTATTTAGCTTCTGCTAAAAGAGAATTAAAAGAAGAAACCGGATTTGAAGCAAAAAACTGGACGGAGCTATTACGGATGCATCTATCTAATTCAGTAGCTGATGAATTGGCAGTGGTTTATGTTGCGCAGGATTTAATTGCAGGGGAAGCGGCACCAGAAGACACGGAAAAGCTCACTATTAAAAAATTGCCTTTTGAAACGGTTTTGCAATGGGTTATGGAAGGGAAAATTACTGATTCAATTTCAGTAGCAGCTATATTAAAGTGGCAATTGATTCAATCAAAAATGCCTTTAAAGTAAAAGGAGTAAGCTAAATCGACTAACTTTGAAATCTATGGAGGAAAGACAATCAAAATCGGACAGGCCCTATAAACCTAGACCTAGATTCAATTCGGAGCGTTCGGTTGCCACCGAACGTAAATTTATTATTGGTCGTCAACCTTTATTGGAAGCTTTTGAATCTGATACCAATATTGAAAAGATATTAATCCAAAAAAATGCACAAGGGGATGGCTTGAATGAAATTAAACAGGCGGCTCGTGAAAAAAGCATTCCTGTTCAATTGGTGCCCATTGAAAAATTAAATGGTTTAAGTAAAGCCAATCATCAAGGGGTATTGGCTTTTATTTCTAAAGTTAAATATTTAGAATTACAGGAAGTGATTGACTTTGTAGTAGCCAAAGGGGAGACCCCCTTGTTTCTCATGTTAGATGGCGTTACGGATGTAAGAAATATTGGAGCTATTGGAAGAAGTATTCATTGCTGTGGTGCACAAGCCTTAATTATTCCTGACAAAGGAGTGGGTGCTTTAAATGAGGAAGCTTTTAAAAGTAGTGCTGGGGCATTAGAACATATTCATATTGTAAGAGTAGCTAGCCTTTTAAAAGCGGTAGATTTATTGCATTTGAATGGAGTACAAGTGTTTACTAGTGAAATGCGCGCCGAAAAAAATATTCATGAATTAGACCTTTGTTTGCCTGCTTGTATAATTATGGGAGATGAAGGAAGAGGGGTGCAACCTTATTTAGCTAAAGCTGCAGATTATTTTTTCAAAATACCCATGGCTTCTAATTTTGATTCATTTAATGTGTCGGTAGCGGCTGGTATTATATTATATGAAGCCATGAAACAAAGAATGTTTCCGGTAAGTAAATAAATTCAGGCCTTCTATGAGCCAACTCAAATTCAAATTAACACTTCCTTCCAAAAAGTCGGCTTATCCAATTGGGTATCGCGATAAGATTTTACTTATTGGATCTTGTTTTTCGGAAAATATTGGCTCTAAATTAAATACTCATTTATTTAATGTATTAGAGAATCCGCATGGTGTTTTATTTAATCCAATCAGTGTAGCAAATTCTTTAACAGATTGTATTACTCAAAAAACCTACCAAGAAGCGGATCTATTTTTGCTCAACGAAGTTTGGAATAGTTGGCACCACCACAGCCGTTTTTCAGGGCTTACCACAAAAGAATCCCTTGATAAAATTAACAACTCCATTAATCAAGGGCATCAATTTTTAAAAACAACAGATCATATAGTCATTACACTAGGATCTGCCTGGGTGTATCAATTAAATAATCAATCCTCTTATGCAGTAGGCCAGGTAGTGGCTAATAATCACAAAGCTCCTGCTAATTGGTTTGATAAGAGATTAATGCAGCCCAATGAGCTTATTGAATTATTAAAAAATTTAGTTCACCAATTACTTTCCTTTAATCCACATTTGCACATTGTATTTACAGTAAGTCCTGTTCGCCATTTAAGGGAAGGGCTGGTGGAAAACAATCGGAGTAAAGCGGTATTAATTCATGCGGTACATGAAGTAGTTGACACCCTTGAAAATATAAATTATTTCCCTTCTTATGAATATATTATGGATGATTTGAGAGATTACCGTTTTTATTCGGAAGATATGGTGCATCCAAACTATGCAGCCTCTAATTATGTTTGGGAGAAATTAGTTGAAACTTATATGAATGAAGAAACTCAAAACATAATGAAACAGGTGGCAGAATTGCAATTGGCGATGCAGCATAAACCTTTTTTTGCTGGATCTGCACAACACCAAGAATTTTTACACAATTGTCTAGCTAAAACGGAACGCCTTTTGAGTTTGTATCCTTATTTAGCATTAGATGACCAACTTCAGTGTTTTAAGCGTCAAGTTGCCAAATAAATTCTTAATTTAGTTGTCTAAATATTTGTTATGCGTTTATTGCCTTTTCTAACCTCTGCTATAGTAACCATTGGAGTCATATTTGTTTTAAATACTCAATTATCAATTGGTGCCACTAAATCACCCAAGTTGGGTTATTTTTTATCTCCTCAACAGGGTTTTTGGAAGAATGCAGAAAAAGTAAATGCCAATTTTGATGCTAATTTAGTAGCCAATGAATTAAAAGGAAATGTGGATGTTTATTTGGACGATCGTTTGGTGCCACATATTTATGCAGACCATGATGAAGACGCCTATTTTGTTCAAGGCTATTTGCACGCAAAATTTAGATTATGGCAAATGGATTTTCAAACCAGGGTGGCTTCAGGACGTTTGAGTGAAATTGCTGGCGCAGATAAATTACCTATAGATCGTTTTTTTAGAAGATTGGGTATGGTGTATGGTGCAGAACAAACCGAAGAAAGTATAAACGCCACCAATCCTGCAATGAAAGTCACAGTGGATGCTTATACTGCTGGAGTAAATGCTTATATGAAACAATTGGCTCCAGAAGAGATGCCTTTTGAATTTAAATTAATGAACTATGAGCCCGAATTATGGACACCTAAAAAAACGTATTTATTTTTAATGTTCATGTCTTATGATTTAACAGGAGCAGCTGCTTCTGCAGATTTACAATTATCTAATACACGTGATTTCTTAGGCTATGATTTATTTAGTAAATTATATACCAATCAACAAGACTCTTTAGATCCTATTATTCCTATAGGAACGATATATCAAAAGCCATCTATTATTCCTTTGAAACCTTTCAATGCAGATTCTAATTATTTAATGCATAAAAATACATTGGCCTATAGCAACTTGCCATCTATTTTAGAAGTGGGACCAGAAGCACCTAATAAAAATAATGGTAGTAATAACTGGGCAGTAGCGGGAAGTAAAACTAAATCTGGACGACCTATTTTAGCAAGTGACCCACATTTAGGATTAAATCTTCCATCACTTTGGTATGAAGTTCAAATTACCACACCTACACATAGCACCTATGGTGCTAGTTTTCCTGGTTCGCCTGCG
>CANHOY010000168.1 GCA_947462495.1 Bacteroidota bacterium | reverse complement strand
ATCATAGGTTTTGCCTTTTTCTTGAATGAATTTTCCTACTCTATAACCAATGAGCACATTTACAATAGCAGGTAAGGTACTTAACCATCCTTCAGGGTCAAAAGCAAATCCCTCTCCATGATACATATGACTTTCCCCCATCAACCATTTATCAAAAACTATACCCACATTACCAGTAATGCTTAATGGATCGGAGGGAGTACCAAAGTGCATGCTAATATACCAGTAGCCAATTAAAATTAAGGCAGACAATATCATCAATACCTTTTCATGCATGTATAATGTAATAATAGAGGCTATTCCATAACAAAGTGCAATTCTTTGTAGCACACCTAATATACGAGTATCACTCATTGGACTGGTAAAAGGAAACCAATACATGAGGTAGCCCAATAAAAATATAAGTGCTGTTCTTTTTATTATTTTAAGTATTACTGTTGAATTGCTTAATTTTTCCCATTTAGGTAATACAAAACTCATGGCATTTCCGACTGCAAATAAGAAGGAAGGGAAGACTAAATCGGTGGGCGTGAATCCATTCCAAGTAGCATGAACAAAAGGAGCAAAAGTAACCGCCCCGTCACCTGGTGTATTAACAATAATCATTAAGCAAATGACCATGCCTCTAAATACGTCCAGGGAAAGAAATCTATTTTGAGACATACTAACATTTTAGAAATTTAAGGTACATAAAAAATTTTTTTAAAACAAGGCATTTGGTCTAGTTTTATCGCAAAACGAGTTAAATGCGCAAGTGGAGAATTGGGTTCTTTATTATAATCAACTTGGTTGCTATTTATCTACTAGGCCCTCATCCCGAAAAACCCTTCTTTGACGACGTTCTTGTCAGCATTTCAGATAAAATTGCTATTGACGATTATGTGAGCAAAAACGAAAGCGCCTATAAATTAAAGCCTAACAATGAGGCTAAAATTATTTGGGCGGACACCGCTAAACAGCCCACTGAATATGCGATCGTTTATTTACATGGTTTTAGTGCTAGTCAAATGGAAGGCGATCCAGTTCATATCAATATTGCAAAACAATTTCATTGTAACTTATACTTAGCTCGATTGGCAGAACACGGTCTAATGGGATCAGAAGCATTACAAAATTTAACTGCCGAAAATTTATGGGAATCTGCTAAAGAAGCTTATGCTATTGGAAAGAAGATTGGTAAGAAAGTAATTTTAATGAGTACTTCTACAGGAGGTACTTTAGCACTTCAATTAGCTGCAAGTTATCCCGAAATTGCAGGACTTATTTTATATTCACCTAATATCGAAATTTATAATCCAAGTGCCCCTTTATTAAATAATCCTTGGGGTTTGCAAATTGCAAGATTGATACAAGGGGGGAAATACAATAATATTAAATATACACATAAGGACTATCCAAAATACTGGAACGTACATTACCGACTAGAAGCGACTGTTGGATTACAGAATCTAATTGAGGCGACCATGAATAAAGAATTATTTAAAAAAGTACATCAACCTTGCTTAACCTTATTTTACTACAAAGACGAGGAACATCAAGACAAAGTGGTTAAGGTGGCCGCAACAAAAGAAATGTTTGAACAATTAAGCACTCCCAATAATTTAAAAGTTATTAAAGCAATGCCCAATACAGGGAACCATGTTATTGCCTCTCCTTTGGTATCTAAAGATGTAGAAGGTGTTCAAAAAGAAACAGCAAAATTTATTACAGAAAAAATAATTAAGCAGTAAGTCTTCATTAAAGCCGACTTTGAAAAGATATTTCTATTTCATTATTCGATAGGATGATCCTTCTTGCCTGACAAATAAGTATACACTGCAGGAATTACAAATAAAGTAAGTACTAAAGAAAATATCAACCCACCTACTATTACGGTACCTAAAGGCTTACGACTGGTTGCCGCCGCTCCCAAACTTATTGCAATAGGCAATGCCCCTAAGGCTGTTGCCAAGCTGGTCATTAGAATGGGTCTAAAACGTTGCACTGCTGCTTCCAATACTGCTGCTTTTAAGGTTAATCCAGTTTCCCTTTTCTTATTCGCAAACTCTACTATCAGGATACCATTTTTGGTAACCAAACCAATCAACATTATAATTCCAATTTCAGAGAATATATTTAAGGTTTGTCCAAATAACCATAAGCACAACAAGGCGCCTGCTATAGCCAATGGCACTGTAAGCATAATTATAAATGGATCTTTGAAACTTTCAAATTGAGCCGCTAATACTAGATAAATTAAAATAAGCGCTAACAATAATGCATAAGCAATATTGGAAGAACTTTCTGCAAAATCTCTAGAAGGACCGCTTAATGCAGTTTGAAAACTTTCATCCAACAACTCTTTAGCAATATTATTCATTGCATTGACGCCATCTCCAATGGTCTTGCCTTCGGCTAGTGATGCTGAAATAGTGGCAGCATTAAATCTGTTGTAGTGATATAAATTAGGAGGATTACTATTCTCCACTACTTTTAAAACACTTGAAATAGGAATGCTCTCCCCTCTATTATTTCTTAAATATATTTTATTAATATCGGTAGGAGAAGTTCTGTCCGCTCTCTCCACTTGAGTAACCACCTGGTATTGACGATCATTCATGATAAAATAGGCCGAACGTGCGCCGCTAAATGCTGACTGTAAAGCTTGAGAAATATCAGCTGTAGTTAAACCTAAATCTCGAGCACGCATTCTATCAATATTTAAATCATATTCAGGCTTATTAAACTTTAAATTAACATCCACGTTTTGGAATGTTTTATCTTTTCTGGCTGCTTCTAAAAATTTAGGGATAACCGCTTGAATTTTTGAAAAATCTAAATTTTGAATAATAAATTGAACAGGCAAAGAACCTCTAGACATCATACCTACTGAGATAGTTTGTTCTTCAATGGAAAATATTCTTACGTCTTTAAACCTTTTAAATTTTTTATTTAAATCGCTTACAATTTCAGTTTGAGTTCTATTTCTGTTATCAAGAGGAACAAATCCAATTCTTCCAGAAGCTGAACTATTACCACTTGAACCACCATATCCAGGTACACTACCCCATGTAAATGCATGTTCAGGTATAGAATCTTGCATCAATCGAATTGTTTTTAATAAATTTCCTCTCATGTCCTCATAACTGGTACCTTCTTGGGCACTTAAAGTAACCCTTACCATTCCTTTATCTTCAATGGGCGCTAATTCACTTTGTATATTCTTCCCAAGAAAAAATATAAGTCCAATACATACTGTAATAATTACCCATGCCATCCAACGGACATTCAAAAATTTATTTAATAAATTTTTATATCCATTTTCTATTCCTTTGAAGAAAGGTTCAGTTTGCTCATAAAATTTACCATGCTTTCCATCTTTCCTGTTTAAATAAACATTTAATACAGGTGTAATAGTTAAGGATACAAAAGCGGATACTAACACCGCACTGGCCACAACTACTCCGAATTCTTTAAATAAAGAACCTACAAACCCTTGTAAAAAGATGACAGGCATAAATACCACCGCCAATGTTATAGAGGTGGAAATGACTGCGAAGAAGATTTCTTTACTTCCTTCACGAGCTGCTTCTTTCAAAGGCAGGCCTTCTTCAATTTTTCTAAATATATTTTCAGTGACCACAATTCCATCATCCACCACTAGCCCTGTAGCTAAAACAATGGCTAATAATGTTAATACATTCACTGAGAATCCAGCAATGTACATAATAAAGAAAGTAGCAATCAATGAAATTGGAATATCAATTAATGGCCTAATAGCAATTAACCAGTTTCTAAAAAAGAAAAATATAACCAATACCACTAAGCTAAATGAAATAAAAATAGTTTCCTTCACTTCTTGCAATGCTTGACGAACACTTTTTGTATTGTCAATGGGAACTGCAAATTCAATATCTGAT
>CANHOY010000167.1 GCA_947462495.1 Bacteroidota bacterium | reverse complement strand
ATGGTAAGTGCTTCGCTTTGTGTAGGGTTTACTTTTCCTGGCATGATAGAAGAGCCTGGTTCGTTGTCTGGTATAAAAATTTCACCAATGCCACTTCTTGGTCCAGAGGATAACATACGCACATCATTCGCAATCTTCATTAAACTTACTGCCACTGTTTTTAATGCTCCATGTGATTCAACAATAGCATCATGTGCAGCTAAGGCTTCAAATTTATTTTCGGCAGTAATAAAAGGGAGGCCAGTTAATTTAGCAATGTGTTTAGCAACATTTTCTGAATAACCTTTTGGCGTATTGATGCCCGTGCCTACTGCAGTGCCACCAAGTGCTAACTCGCTTAAATGCGCAAGGGTATTGTTAATGGCTTTTAAACCATGATTCAATTGACTTACATATCCACTTATTTCTTGACCCAATGTTAAAGGGGTTGCATCCATAAAATGGGTACGACCTATTTTAACTATTTGCATAAATTCCTTACTCTTTGCTTCTAAAGTATTTTTTAAAGCAGTGATACCGGGAATGGTCGTTTGTGTTAAAATTTGATAGGCTGCAATATGCATTGCAGTAGGGAAGGTATCATTAGAGGATTGTGATTTATTAACGTCGTCGTTAGGGTGTAAGAATTTTTCTTTATCGCTTAAGCTTCCTCCTTTAATGACATGCGCACGGTAGGCAATCACTTCGTTTAAATTCATATTGCTTTGCGTACCACTTCCTGTTTGCCAAACTACTAATGGAAATTGATCGTCTAATTTGCCTGCAATAATTTCATCACATACTTGGCCAATTAAATCGGATTTTTCTTTAGGTAACACGCCGGCATCTAAATTAGTTAAGGCGGCAGCTTTTTTTAAATACGCGAATGCTTTAATAATTTCCTTAGGCATTCTATTAATGTCCTGCGCTATTTTAAAGTTGTCAATACTTCTTTGTGTTTGAGCACCCCAATAAACATTGGCTGGTACTTTTACTTCACCCATCGTGTCTTTCTCAATTCTGTATTCCATAATGTAAAATTTGGTAATGCAAAGGTAAGAAAGGTGTGATTAATTCCCTTTGAATTCAGGCTTTCTTTTCTCTATAAATGCGGTGATACCTTCTTTAGCGTCATGTGTTGTAAAGCATTCGCCAAACAATTTAGCTTCTATGTCATAGCCATTTTCAGCTTCGTTCCAAGCAGCGTTTACTGCCTTAATGGAATTGGCCACCGACAATGGTGCTTTTTCATGAGACACTCTTAATATGGAGAAAGCTTTGTCCAATAATTCAGTTTGAGGAACCACATAATTCACTAATCCGTAATTCATAGCTTGGGTGGCATTGATGGTTTTGCCTGTAATGACTAGTTCCATGGCACGTCCTTTACCTACTCTTTGGGTGAGTCTTTGTGATCCACCATAACCTACCATGATTCCTAAGTTTACTTCTGGTTGTCCAAATACGGCACTTTCAGAGGCAATAATAAAATGACAAGCCATTGCTAATTCGCAACCGCCGCCTAATGCAAATCCATTCACACAAGCAATCACTGGTTTGGGTGAATGTTCTATTTTAAAGAAAACATCTTGTCCTCTTTTGGCAAGGGCAGTAGCATCTTCTTTAGATAAGGATTCAAATTCTTTCACATCGGCGCCTGCCACAAAACTTTTTAATCCTGCACCCGTTATCACTACACTTTTAATTTCTGGAAATTTATATACTCTATCCATGACCGCATCTAAGTCCTTCATGACTTGTTGATTTAATGCATTTAATTTGTCAGGACGATTAATGGTAATGATCAAAGTGTGATCTTCCATTTTTGTAAACAAAGTTTGAAAGGAGGACATAGTAGCAATTTTATAAGGTTAAAAAAGCAATTTATTTTTCTCGCGCGGCAACCCAGTCTTTTATATAGCTCGCAATATCGGCTGTGTTGGCACCTGGTGCAAACAAAGTTCCAATACCCATATCTCTTAATTTAATATTGTCTTCTTCTGGAATAATTCCACCCCCTGTTAATAGCACATTGGTTAATCCTTTTTCTTGCATGAGTTGATACACTTTTGGAAAAACAGTCATGTGCGCTCCCGACAAAATACTAATTCCAATGGCATCTACATCTTCTTGTAAAGCAGCTTGCACCACCATTTCAGGGCTTTGACGTAGGCCAGTGTATATTACTTCCATGCCTGCATCGCGAAGGGCAGTAGCTATAATTTTAGCACCGCGGTCATGGCCGTCCAATCCAACTTTTGCTACTAATACTCTAATGGGTTTCATTGCTATTAAATTACATTATTTTCCTGAAAGTAATTGCAAACTATGTTCAATTCTTTTTATCGTATCAGGTATTTCAATGGCTTCAATGATGTCAAAAACACCTGGGCCAAATTTACCACCCACAAGCATTATTCTTAGGGGTAATAATAAATCGCCTGGTTTTATTTCATGACTTGCGGCCAAGGTTTTAAAATTCGCTTCTAATTCGGCAGCTACAGGCTTACCGCTCATTTCTTTAAATGATTGGGCAAGTGCTGCAAAAAAAGCATGCTTTTTCTCTTCCCATTTTGGTAAAATAGCGGCAGTATCTATAGTAGTAGGTGCTGCAAAAAAGAAACTGCTTTGCGAAATAAAATCGGTTAGTAAATGGCAACGATCTTTTACCATGCCAATTACCTTAATTAAATAAGAGCGCTCGTGGATCTCAATTTTTGCTTGATCGAAGAAGGGTTGCAATAATTCCGCTAAAATGGTATTATCGGTTTTCTTAATCCATTCTTGGTTGAACCATTTTGCTTTTTCATAATCAAACTTGGCACCTCCTTTATGGACTCTCTCTAAATCAAAAGCGGCTATTAATTCTTCTATTGTAAATATTTCTTTATCACTGCCATCATTCCAACCTAACATGGCCAAGAAATTAATAAAGGCTTCGGGTAAAAATCCTTTTTCTTTAAATCCAACGGTCGTTTCTTTGGTACTAGGATCGCTCCAATCCATGGCGAACACAGGAAATCCTAAACGTTCTCCATCCCGCTTGCTTAATTTTCCACTGCCTTCTGGTTTTAATATTAATGGCAAGTGCGCCCATTTAGGCATTTTATCCAACCCAAATAAATACTTCCATAATAATATGTGTACCGGTGCACTTGGCAGCCATTCTTCTCCTCTAAATGCATGGCTGATTTTCATTAAGTAATCATCCACCACCACAGCCAAATGATAAGTAGGCATGCCATCGGCTTTTAATAATACTTTATCATCTACAGTGCTTACATCAAAACGAACTTCGCCTCTAATAATATCGGTAAATACCACTTCTTCTTCATCAGGTATTTTAATACGAATAACATGCGGTGTATTTTTTTTCAACAATTCACTTACTTCACTTTCTGATAATGAAATTGAATTTTTCATTTCCATTCTGTGCGCACGATTGTACTGAAAATTAGGTACCTGTTTTCTTTTTTCTTCTAAATCTTCTGGGGTATCAAATGCATAATAAGCGAATCCTTTTTCAATTAAAGTACTTGCATATTGAGTATATATGGCTTTGCGTTCACTTTGTCTGTAGGGGCCATAAGCGCCACCATGCAAAGGGCTCTCGTCTGGAATTAGTCCACACCAGTTTAAAGTGTCAATAATATACTGCTCGGCACCTTCCACGAAACGGGTTTGATCGGTGTCTTCTATCCTTAAAATAAATTCCCCGCCATGATGCTTTGCGAATAAGTAATTAAACAATACAGTTCTTACCCCGCCCAAGTGTAGGCCGCCTGTAGGGGAGGGTGCAAACCTGACTCTAACCTTTGAATCCATGCTCTTTTTTATTTACACAAAGATAATATTCAAATGGGCAAAAGAACTATTTATCTTTGGGTATGTATTTAGTAAAAACACCTTTTTGGCTGCGCGCTTTGTATCCGGCTT
>CANHOY010000166.1 GCA_947462495.1 Bacteroidota bacterium | reverse complement strand
GCTGTAGGGGGAGGGATCGAACCTCCAAGTGGCAGTTAGCTATAACACAAAGTTCAGTGGTCGACCCTGGTCGCCTATTGCTAGACGGCTCTATGTTACGTTTATCCCGTTTATCCACGCCTTCGAGACAAGAAGGTACGTTTGCCTAATATTTCGTCACCCCACAGTATTTAAGAACTCATCATTTGAGTGTTTAATCATTCATTTGATAGAGTAAAACTAACGTAATGGCTTATATGTTGCAAATATTTTAACTAAAATCTTTAAAATATAGAAATTTATTAATAAATTGCCTTTTTATTTAAAATTATAAAAATATGGAGCCTAAAATTAACCCCAAATTAAACGTTGACAAAAGCCTAGATAAGCTGGATTTACAAATTATTCAAGCCATGATGCAGGACGCCGAAGTATCCTATGCCGACTTGGGTAAGCAGTTTTTTGTTTCGGGCGGTACCATTCACGTACGGATTAAAAAACTAGAAGAACTAGGCATTGTGCAAGGCAAGCGACTAGCCGTGGATTTAAAAGTATTGGGCTATGACATCATCGCTTTTATTGGTATTTACTTAGAGAAGAGTTCGATGTATGACAACGTTGTCTTGGCCTTAAAAAATATACCTCAAGTAGTGCGGGTTAATTATACTACTGGCAATTACAGCATGTTTGTGGAGATTGTTTGCAAAGACATTCAACAACTTCGCTTTGTGTTGCATGATGAACTACAAAAAATTAAAGGAATTGAACGTACTGAAACCTTAATTTCTTTAGAGGAAAGTTTTTCTCGTAATGTGAAGATTGTATAAAATTTCTTTTTAAATTACATCAAACCTACGCTTATGAAACCCTGTAATCAGCATGATGGCAGAAGGGGCTTTTTAAAAAAATCGGCATCTATAGCAGCCTTATATTTGACACCTGCCAGTTTGGTTAAAACATTTGCAATGGATGCAATTGTTCCTTTACCCATTGCCAAGGAAAAATTAGCCATTACCATTAATGGTCAATTAATGAATCTTGAAATTGATGCAAGAACTACCTTACTCAATTTATTAAGAGAAGATTTATCTTATACAGGTACTAAAAAAGGTTGTGAAATGGGTCAGTGCGGCGCTTGCACCATTCATATCAATGGCAAGAGAACTAAGTCCTGTATACAATTGGCTTTAAGTAATCAAAATAATAAAATAACGACGATTGAAGGTTTAAGTGATGGAGTAAACTTACATCCTATGCAAGCAGCCTTTTTAAAAAATGATGCCTTCCAATGCGGCTATTGTACTTCTGGTCAAATTATGTCTGCTGTGGCTTGCGTTAGAGAAGGGAATGCCAACACTAGAAAAAGTATTCAAACCTATATGGATACCAATATTTGTAGATGTGGCGCCTATCAAAACATTGTTGATGCAATAGAAGAAGTGGCTAAAACGGGTGCTAAAATTTAATTACTTTAATTCAATCTTATGAAATCGAATAATTACAATACAATATTTTTAGAAGACGAGCGGGTAGACGGGGCTGACAAAGTAAATGGAAAAGCGAAGTACACTGCAGAAAATAATTTACCTAATATGGCTTATGCTGTTTTTGTGACAAGTACTATTGCTAAAGGAACCATTAAAAGTTTAGATACGAGTAAAGCCCTAGCGATGCCTGGTGTTTTAGATATTATTTATTATGGCAATTGCCCTGTAGTACCAGGTTATATTTCCAATGCAGCGGAGCGACCAAAAAATGTTTTTGAGTGGAGAGGACATAAGGTTTTGTATGATAATATAGTTCGTTTCTTTGGACAACCCATTGCACTCATTGTTGCGGATACTTTTGAAAATGCCAACGCCGCTGTTCGTTTTGTAAAAGCAGAGTATGAAGTGGAAAAATTTGAGACCAATTTTAACAAAGCAAGATTAGACCCTGCTAATTTAAAATCAACCGTAAATTATAAAAGAGGTACAGAGAAAAAATTTAAAGAAACTAATTTTTTTGTTGAGGCTGAATACAATATTCCTATAGAAGTACATAATGCGATGGAGCTATTTGCAACCATTGCTCATTGGGAATCGGAGGATAAAGTTACTTTGTATGATAAAACACAGGGACCCAAGAGTACCCAATCTACCATCGCAAAAACTTTTGGTTTACCCGATAAAAATGTAAGAGTGATAGCCGAAAATGTAGGCGGCGGTTTTGGTAGTGCTTTGAGAAGTTGGTCAAATGTTCCTGCTGCTTGTATTGCGGCTAAAAAATTAAAACGTCCTGTAAAACTAGTACTTACCAGACCACAAATGTTTACGTTGGTGGGCTATCGTCCGCAAAGTTGGCAAAAAATTGGATTAGGCGCAGATGCGGCCGGTAATTTTATTGGCATTTCCCATGAAGCCATCAGCAATACTTCGAGGTATGAAGATTTTAGAGAAGGCATAGTGAATGTTTCTAAATTTTTATATGCTTGCGAGAACGTGGATACAAAATATAGTGTTCTTCCTTTGGACTTAAGTACGCCTATTTGGATGAGGGGCCCTGGAGAAGCAACTGGCTGTTTTGCATTAGAATCGGCTATTGATGAGTTATCCTATAAATTAAAAATGGACCCTATCCAATTAAGAATTAAAAATTTTACTAAAGTTAATCCTGAAAATAAATTACCCTTTTCGGATATCAATATTAAAGATTGTTATGCGTATGGGATGGAAAAAATTGGATGGAAAAATCGTCCATCCATACCAGGAACGATAAAAGAAAATGGGTGGCTTATTGGTTATGGTATGTCGGTGGGGGTGTTTGGTGCAGGCAAAGGATCCGCCTCGGTGAGAATTGTATTAAGCAATGATGGTAAATTATTATTAGAGTGCGCCGTGAGTGATATGGGTCCGGGTACTACTACTAGTATGACTATGATTGCTGCAGAAGCTATGCAAATGCCTATTCAAAAAATTAAATTTAAACTAGGCGATTCAGATTTACCTCCGGGTCCTTCACAAGGAGGTTCTGGCACAACTTCAACCGTAGGTTCTGCCGTGGACTTGGCTTGTAAAACAGTGCAACAAAAATTAAAAGAATTAGCTATTCAATATGCGCCTGCATTTGCTTCTACTTCTGCAGAGGCTATAGAAGTTAAAAATGAAATGGTGGTTTTAAAAACTGATGCTAAAACCAAAATTGATATTAGTGCTTTATTTAAATTAGCCAATCAAGAAAAAATAGACTTAATAATTAATTCTAATGGCAAAAATGCGGAACAACTTAAATACACTAGCAATTCTTTTTCTGCGCATTTTGTTAAACTGGCGGTGAATGCAAAAGATGGAACCATTAAAGTTTTAAATGTAGTCACTACAGGTGACGCAGGTAAAATCATTAGTCCTAAAACAGCAAGGAGTCAAATGCTTGGGGGAGTCGTGGGTGGAATAGGGATGGCTTTAACTGAAAAAGTAGAAATAGATCAGTCGACTGGACAAATTATCAATGCAAGTTTTGGTGCTTACCATGTTCCATTACATTCTCAAGCTCCACCAACAGATGTTTGGTTTGTTAATAAACCAGACATCAATATGAATGAAATTGGAGCCAAAGGGATTGGTGAAATTGCTTTAATTGGTTTTGCCGCAGCTTTAGCTAATGCAGTGTACAATGCTACTGGCAAAAGAGTTAGAGATTTACCCATTACGCCCGAAAAATTAGGCTATAAAACTGCTAAGGCTTAGTGATAGCATTTTTAAACTTCTAGTTCAATATTAATATAATTAAAAGCCCCCCTCAAATTTCGAGGGAGGCTTTTTTATGCAAGCTTACTAATTATTATTTTTACTATTTTACTTTTCTATAATTTATAACCATCATCTGCAACTAGTTGCGCGCAAATTCTTCTACGCGCTTCTTTGCTATTAAAGGCGTCTACTTTGGTGAATCTTTTTAATCCAAT
>CANHOY010000165.1 GCA_947462495.1 Bacteroidota bacterium | reverse complement strand
TGAGTATTAATATGATTCTTATGCGTAAATGTTTGCTTTTACTGATTTTAAGTATTCCGTCTTTTTTATTCGCGCAACATTTAAGTAGTGCTGATAAAAAATTAGTAAAAGCTTTAAAAAATCACATTGAATTTTTAGCTAGTGATGCACTTGAAGGCAGACGCGCTGGTAGCATAGGGGAGCAAAAAACGGTGGATTATATTATTGGTCAATACCAAGCGCTTGGTATAAAAGCCATAGGCAATGATGGGTACATTCAAAATTTCCCCATTGACGAAGGCAACGCCTTAACGGCCAATTCTTTTTTAAAAATAAATAATGAAGTCCTTTTATTAGACAGTTCTTATTTTCCTATTTCAAATAGTGGAACTGGAAGTGTTGTATCGAAAGCATCCATTTCTTTAAATGAATCTAAACAAGTATGGTTTAAAGATTTAAATGAAGTGTTGGAAGAAAATACAAGCAATCCGCATTTTGATATGACCCAGTGGTTGGTGATTACGGCAGATGAAATTAAGCAAAAAGGAGCCACCGCCTTATTTCTATACAATAGTGGTAAGCTCATTGACAATATTCAATTTTATAAATTTGATACTTCCAAAGCTTTACCTATTCCTGTTTTATATATTACCAAAGAAGGTTTTGAAAAATATTTGAATGATGAATTAAGTACCTATGAAATAGAAGCCAATATTCAATTTGAACATCCTACCAGAACAGCACACAACGTGATAGCATTGATTGATAATCATGCAGCCAATACGGTTGTGATTGGCGCACACCTTGATCACTTAGGGTACAATGAAGACAAACATGGTTTGGACTTAAATAATTTCGTACACAATGGTGCAGATGATAATGCAAGTGGTACTGCTGCTTTAATAGAACTTGCTAAAGCATTGCAAAAAAAATCACCTAAAAATAATAACTATTTAATCATACATTTTTCTGGAGAAGAGTTGGGATTATTGGGAAGTAAATATTGGCTAGAGCATCCTACCTATGCAGGCAATCTTAATTATATGATTAATTTGGATATGGTGGGAAGGTATGATACGGCACGCAAATTAACCGTGGGAGGATATGGTACTTCAAATGCTTGGTCAACCATATTATCGAGTACGCCTACCTCTTTATTGACCCATTATGATAGTGCAGGTTCGGGCCCAAGTGATCATGCTAGTTTTTATAGAAAGGACCTACCCGTTTTGTTTATGTTTACGGGTAGCCACCCCGATTATCATAAAGCAACTGACGATTGGGATAAAATTAATTATGAAGGGGAGAAAGAGGTAGTTCGTTATGTGCAAGCCATTATTAAAAAGGCAGATGGATTAGGCAAGCTTGATTTTTTAAAAACAAGAGAAGCTAGCATGGGCCGTAGCACTAAGTTTACAGTGAGTTTAGGGGTCATGCCTGACTATGCGTTTACGGGGGTTGGTCTTAGAATTGAAGGGGCGAGCCAGGGGAAATTAGGTGAAAAAATAGGCTTAAAAAGCGGCGATATTTTATTGCAAATGGGTGATCATAAAATTGTGGATGTGATGAATTACATGCAAATACTTTCTAAATTTAAAAAGGGAGATAAAACGATATTGACCTATAAAAGAGGTTCAGACGAATTAAAAATTGAAATTCAATTTTAAATATTTTTTGTGAGTAGTAAATTAATTTTAGATCAAGATGCCATTAACGAAAGTGATTTCGAAGGTTCACGTATATTAGGTATTACTGCACCCATTAAGAATTATCAGTTTTGCATTTTACTTAATCAATACATGGGTTTTGAATTTAGATTCAATCCCAATCATGAAATTGCTTTAAAGAGAAAAAATAGAACTTATTATTTTTCTATGTACGAAGGCAATGAGCCCAACACTTCTATTCAACATTTTGTTTACCATAATCAATTTGATGGAGAATATTTATTGCCCGAATTAAAACACATGGATTTTATTTGGTGGATAAGAGGCGAGTGGATTGAAGATGAAAAAGTGAATGACATTTTACAAACCGTACGCGGCATTAAAGGGGTACAGTTGGTGGCGGAATTAACACCTGATCAAATAAAAAATAAAGGCCACCTTATTTTTGAATAAGCAATCACCAATGAATATTGCTATATGCTGAATGAGCGACTTTGATACAATTAGGCAACTCGCTAATCTTTAGTGATATAAATTCTTTTTTCTTTTGCTTCAGTACAAGTTCCAATAGGGTGGATATATTGAATACCTAATTCCTTTAAAATAGCTTGCACTTTTTCTAATGCTTCAGGCGACACTGCAATTAACAATCCACCATTGGTTTGGGGATCGGGTAATAATTTAGTCGCCTCTGCTTCATCAATGCCTGCTCCGAAACTCACGCCAGCATTGCAAGAACTCCAATTTCTTGCGGTGGCTCCTGGAATTGTTTTTTGGGCAATATAATTTCTTACGGCAGGGATGATTGGAATTTTATTGTAACTAATTTCAGCGGTTAAATTACTTCCTTCCATCATTTCTGTAAGATGCCCAAGCAAACCAAAGCCAGTGACATCGGTCATGGCATGTACTTGTTTTATTTTTCCTAAGGCTTCTCCTGCTTTATTTATAGTGGTGAGTTGATTCACTAAAAAAGTTAAATCCTCTTCAAGTAGTACGCCTCTTTTTTGTGCAGTAGCCATAATTCCTACGCCCAATGGCTTGGTTAAAATAAGTATATCACCTGCTTGTGCGGTATCATTTCTTTTTAAATTTTCAATGGGCACCAGTCCATTCACTACCAATCCAAAAATAGGATCTTGGCTATCAATACTATGTCCCCCTGCTATTACAATACCCGCTTCGGCGCAGGTTTTGCGCGCACCCTCCATTACTTTAGCTGCTTCACTAGCGGGTAAATTAGTTAAAGGCCATCCTAAAACTGCTAATGCAAAAATTGGTTTTCCACCCATGGCATACACATCACTGATCGCATTGGCTGCGGCAATTTGTCCAAAGGAAAATGCATCATCAACAATGGGCATAAAAAAATCGGTGGTACTTATCATGGCCGTTGTATCATCAATTTGATACACTGCCGCATCATCTCTACTATCATTGCCCACTAATAATTGTGGTACATTATTTTTTGCACCTACATTGTGCGCTGCTAATATTTCCGAAAGGATAGCTGGTGAAATTTTACATCCACAGCCTCCGCCTTTTGAATGTTGAGTTAATTTAATATTCATGAATTTATATTTATTTTTTTACTTTTTTATAATAGTACAATGCGCCTCCATTTTTTGTAAAGTGGCCGTTTCCCCTTTTGTTATCCAATCGATCAATTCGGTTTTTAAACAAAGGGATAATTCTTTTTGTAATTTATTGAGTTCAAAATTTTGTTGTGTTATTTGTTTCAATGAAATAGGTTGGGCGCTTTCATGCGTAAACTCCGTTTGATTGATATTGATGCCAATTCCTACGACGGCCCAAGTCCACGCTTGTCCTCTTACTAGGTTTTCAATCAAAATACCCCCTGCCTTTCTGTCACCCCAATAAATATCATTGGGTTTTTTAATTTTCGTATTTGAACCAGCATAGCCCTGAAAAAAGGCATGAACCCCTAAAGCCACGGCCGCTGAAAAGCCTATTTGATCGGCTGGGGTCCAAATTTTATCCGATTTTAACTGCTTTAGCTCCAAAACATAAGAGCAAAGTAGGTTAAGGCCTGCCGAACTTTCCCAATTTCGACCATGTTGACCCTTCCCCTGGGTTTGGTAATCGGCCCTAAAACAACTGCCAGATAAGGCCAAACCCTTGTGAACCAGGTTCATGGCATAAATATTGGTACTATCTATGGAAGTAAGTTCGATGAACGGCTCCCCTAAACTGATATTTGGTGTGGCAGGTAACAAACGAATTGCTATTTTTGTAAAGTTAGTTTAGAATCATTTTAGTCAAATAAAATG
>CANHOY010000164.1 GCA_947462495.1 Bacteroidota bacterium | reverse complement strand
TAAGTTATTGGGAATAGGCTTGGTATTCCATTCATGGTGAACAGCTAAAGCTGCACCCAAAGCTGAGGCTTGTGGAATAGCAGCAGCAAACACTTCATACTGGCTATAAGCTTTAGCAAGCAGGTTCATAAATATTTCATTATTACTAAAACCCCCATCTACAAAAATCCGATTCACTTTAGTATTGGCAATAATGATATTAGTACTTATTATTTGCTTTTTAACAAGCAATGCAACTAAATGATGATAAGCCGTTTCAAAATCGATATATCCGCTTAAATCATCAGAATTGAAATTGCCATTTAAAGGAATATTGGCATTGTACTTTACTTGAGTATAATAGTTAGTTGTTTTATTGAAATATTTATTAAGTGCCAAGACCCCTTGCTCATGTTCTTTGCCGCTAAATAATCGCGAAGCTTTTACGTGCTTTTTTGTATAAGATAAAAAACACAAAGTATCCTGATTTAACTCATTGGTGGTTAAAATACTATCGTTAAACGGATTTAAACTAATACACCAGGTGCCTGTGGAAATAAGCACAAAAGGTTCTGCAAAAGAACTTAAATAAGGAATCAACGCCGAGGAGCTATCATGCAATCCAACCTCCGCTTTAATAGGCGCCAATATTTTATCCACCCCTTCTTGTATCACCCAATCATGGTAATTATTTTTTTCAAAATTCCATAGCATGGTATGACAACCAATACTGGTAATATCACTAGCTAAATTTCCTGTTATAAGAAAATGTACATATTGAGGTAAATGTAAAGCCCATTTAATTTTATTAAATTTTTCCGGATGCTCTACTTTCATTCTATACAATTGTAAGCCCGAATTTAAATTGCCTAAAAATGGAGAGGCTGTGGCCAATGACATTTGCTCCATCGAACCATAACTTAATTCAAATTGTTCTTGGGTGCTAGCCTTAAATGGCTTTAAATAATTATAAAAGGGAGCCAAAGGTTTTAGTTCTTCATCTATAAAAACAAAACTAGCCCCATAAGCAGAATAATGTATTAGCTTAATATCAAATGCTTTGTTTTGCTTTATAGTAATAATGGAAGAGGTTATCCATTGGGATAATGCATAAATATCTTCACAAGCAAATCCGTCTTCATCCAAGGTTTCTGCAAATTGAGCCGCTATTTCATGTACTACCTGATACCCTTCATTAAATAAGAATAATTTTTTATTGGTTTTGCCAATATCAAATATTAATATGACGGGAATTGGACTCATGTTTTTATAAGGACAGGTTTAAATGAATTTAAATAGGTATGGTTATTTATCATATAATTCTTACAAGCCAGTAGCCACCGTATTCGTTCCTCTTTCTTTAATTAAGGATGCTCTTACTTTATTGTTTCTATAAAAAGCAATTGGATCTAGCGCCCCTCCTGCCCTTAATCTTGCTTCCGCAACAATAGCTCTTACATCAGTTCTAAAAGTGCTTTGCAATATTTCCTGTGCCGCTACCACATCATTATTATCCTGTGCTTTATTTAATGCAGCTCTATCTAGCAACAATGCTTGCGCATAAGAAATCATAATAGCTTCCACCGATTGTAATAAATCCTCTAAAGGATCTTTAACATTGTGGCTGGCATCAATCATCCACCCTAAATCACTAGCATGATTCATACCTCTTGCATCCATGCCTTCCACCAATTCATTAAATATTAAAAACAATTGATACGGTTTAATACTCCCAACTGTTAAATCGTCATCTCCATATTTGCTATCGTTAAAATGGAAGCCTGCTAATTTCTCTTCCATCATTAATAAAGCCACAATTTGTTCGATATTGGCATTGGGTAAATGATGTCCCAAATCCACTAGAGTAAAGGCTTTCGGGCCTAGCTTATTGGCGTATAATAAGGACTGCCCCCAATCACCCACCGTCATCGAATAAAAATTAGGCTCAAACGCTTTATACTCCACAAATACTTTCCAATCCGATGGTAGTGCAGCATAAATTTCTTCTAAGCCTGCTAATGTATTTTGAAAGGCCTTTCTAAAGTTCAATTGCCCAGGAAAACAGCTTCCATCACTTAACCAAACCGTTAAAGCTTTCGATCCCAATTCTACTCCATGTTTAATTACTTCTATATTATGATTAATGGCTTGTTGACGAATGGCTTTATTGGTATTTTGAAGAGACCCAAACTTATAACTCAATGCTTGTTCCTTTTGATCTTGAAAGGTATTAGAATTCATCGCATCAAATTTCAAATTCAAATCGGTTGCTAATTTTTTGATGGCCGTATAATCAGAGGGGATATCCCAAGGGATGTGTAATGAAATAGCCCCACTTGAATTATTCAAAGCATGTAATACACCAATATCTTCCATTTTTTGTTCTAAAGTGCCTGGCTCCCCTGCTCCAGAAAAACGTGCAAATCGAGTACCACCTGTGCCCAAGGCCCAACTAGGAATGGCTACATTAAAATCAATTAGTTTTTGAATGATAGCTTCGGCATTAGGAATTTCAGACTTCGTAAAATCAAATCTTTTTTGATGCGTTTTTTGTACATCGCTATTGTGTTGCTCTATTTGTTTTTTATCAATTCTCATCGTACACTTTTTTTGAATTAAAGGGTGTTCTTCTTAGTTAAGCATTTATAGCTAAAATACTTTTTCACAATTAAGGTAAATAAAATATATGGGTTAAAGTAATGGATACGGGCGAATTATTGGGATGCGTAAGCATTAAATCTTTCATATAGGCCCACCACTTTTGCATAATAGGCTCATTAGGTAAAGCCTCCAAAGCCAATTCATCTTGCACTTTCATTACCCCAAACAAACTACCAGTTGCTTCATTTAAATAAATAGCATACTCGCTAATACCCGTGGTCTTTAGTAAGGCGGCTAACTCGGGCCAAATTTCATCATGACGTTTTTTGTACTCTACCTCATTGCCCGCAAATAATTTCATTTCAAATGCAATCTGTTTCATCTTAATTTAATTTGAAGATTAAGTTTTTAATATACCCACCTACTCCAATTTTTTAAAATTGTCTATATGATACAAAAACTATCTAACAAAAGATGCAGCAATACCTCCATCTACATTCATCGCATTACCTGTAGATTTGCTTAACAATCCTCCCACATAAGCAAAACAGGCATTGGCAATATCTTCTGGTAAAATAATTTCATTTAATAAAGTTCTTCCTGCATAATAAGCAGGTAATTCCTCAATACTAATGCCATAGGCTTTTGCACGGCCTTCGGCCCAACCACCACTCCATATATTGCTACCAGCAATTACTGCATCTGGATTAATCACATTCACTCTTATTTTATCCTTACCCAATTCAGCAGCGTTTAATCGGCTTAAGTGAAGTTGTGCTGCTTTGGCCGAACCATAGCCCGCATTATTAGGGCCACTCACCAACGCATTTTTACTTACAATATTTAAAATATCTCCTCCCATATTTTGCTTTCTCATAATGCCAACTGCATTTTGAGTCACCAACATTTGTCCTTTGACCAATACATCATATAATAAATCCCAATCCTGTTCGGTATGATCTTCGATGGTTTTTGAAATAGACAAACCTGCATTGTTTACAATTAAATCTACCCCGCCAAAATGAAGTGCTGCTTGTTTACCCGTTTCTTGAATAGTAGCAGCGTTGGTTACATCTAATATACAAGCAGCTACCACATCCTTACCAAATAATTGTACAAATTCCTGTTTGGCTTCTTCTAATCTTTCTGCATTGTTATCCGACAATACTACACAAGCTCCTTCTGTAGCAAATTTTTTTGCAATAGCTTTGCCAATGCCTCCACCGCTACCTGTTACTAAAGCAATTCTTCCACTTAATGCTTTAGGTTTTGGCATTCTTTGCAATTTTGCTTCTTCCAATAGCCAATATTCAATATTAAAAGCTTCTTGACGAGGTAATGAGGTATAAGATGAAAT
>CANHOY010000163.1 GCA_947462495.1 Bacteroidota bacterium | reverse complement strand
TGGTTTTTTGAAAGTGGTGTATTATTTAAGTAGTTATCCCTTAGAGCAGTTTTATGCGCAAGTAGTTAATCCCACTATTTTATTTTCCAATTTTCAAATGCTACTTCATCAACCCTGGAGTCTGCTTACGTTCAATTGGGTCCATAATGGATTTTGGATTTTATTAAACAACATGATATGGCTAACTGCTTTCGGATTGATATTACAATTGTCCAATGCCAATAAGCACTTATTCCCTATTTATTTTTATAGTGGATTAATTTCAGGGCTTGCGTTTTGTTTTTTAGGGGCTACTGCTCCACTAATGGGTGCAAGTATTAGTGTTATAGCCATTGCAGTGGCTGCGGTGGTGCTACATCCGCAATATAGATTATTAGAAAATTTAGGAGGAGGAATACCCTTATGGATATTGGGTTTGATTTATTTTGTAGTACAAGGGTTTTCCTTAATGCATGCAGAATGGCCAATGATTATGGTTAGCTTGATTGGCGCAGTAACGGGCGCTTTCTATATTTTGTTATTAAAAAAAGGGCTTGATTTAGGAAAGTGGATGCATCAACTATTACATTTGTTAAACAATAGCCTGGCCCCTAAAAAATAATTTCAATATCTAATGTCAAAAAAATCAAGAATAAGAAATTTAGGAAAGCGCATCTTATTCTTAATTAATCTGTTAGTTACTTTATTATTTTTATATCCAACATTTTTTACGCCCCTCTCTTTAATTTGGATCAATGGTTTTTTAGGATTGATGGCCCCCTATTTATTAGCTATTGAAATTTTATTATTAATCATTTGGCTAATAGCCAAGCCGATGGTTTCTTTATTTCCCTTAGTATCATTAATGATTGGATGGAAAACTTGTATGGTTTTATTTGCTTGGCATCCCGGCATTCCATTTTCCCAGAAAAAGAAAGAAAATACTTTAAGAATTATCAGTTGGAATGTAAAAGGATTTAATGGAATGGGTGTGAATACCAATTTAAAATTACGTACGCAAGAAATAGCCTATTCAATCCAAAAATGGGATCCAGATATTGTTTGTTTGCAAGAATACAATACCAATGAGCGCCCTAATGACATTGCCAATCACTCATTCTACTTTACAAAAAAATTACCTTACTATTTTTTCTCAAAAGATTTTCAGACCATCGAAAAAGATTATTATGCCGGTTGTATCGTTTTTTCTAAATATAAAATTATACATGCGGAACGTGTTGGCTTTTTGAATCAAGAAAGCCTTCTTTCAGTAACTATTTTAAAAGGAGATGATACCATTCAGGTTTTTACTACTCATTTGGCTTCTTATAGGTTTAAAGCAAATGATTATGAAGCCATAGAAGAGCCTGCTTTTTCTAGTTCAATGGCTTTAACTGCCAATCGCGGGGTGCTTCGAAAATTGCGCAATTCCTTTGTAGAACGAGCGGTACAAGCAGAAATAGTTCAACATCATTTAGCAAAAAGTCCTTATCCAAGCATTATCACTGGCGATTTTAACGATGTGCCTAGTTCCTATACATATCAAACCATCAAAGGAAATTGGCAGGATGCTTTTTTAGAAAAAGGCTTTGGGATTGGGGCGACCTATTTAGGTATCTCACCTACTTTAAGAATTGATTATATTTTAGCCAATGATGCCTGGGAAGTTAAGGCCTGGGAGTCGATGGATGAAAATTTAAGCGACCACCATATGATTATGGCCGACTTACTTTTAAAGAAGAATTAACTTAGTTTATTTAAAATAAAATATCTTTGAGGCAATACTCATTATGGCACTCAAAATATATAATTCGCTTACTAGACAAAAAGAAGTTTTCGAACCCATCAATGCACCATATGTTGGGATGTATGTTTGTGGCCCTACAGTAAGTGGGGAAAGTCATTTAGGGCATGCAAGACCCTTTATCACCTTTGATGTATTGTATCGTTATTTATTGCATCTTGGCTATAAAGTTAGGTATGTAAGAAATATTACCGATGCGGGTCACTTTGAAGAAGAAGGGAAAGTGGCGGAAGATAAGATTACCAGTAAAGCAATTTTAGAAAAGTTAGAACCCATGGAGTTGGTTCAAAAGTATACGCATTTGTATCATTGGGCCATGGATCAATTTAATAATTTACCGCCTAGTATAGAACCTACTGCTACGGGTCATATTATTGAACAAATAGAAATGATCAAAAAAATAATGACAGATGGCTTTGCCTATGAAGCCAATGGGTCGGTTTATTTTGATGTAATTAAATACAATGAAGTGTATTCCAAAAAAAATCAACCCTATGGAATATTAAGTGGGCGCAATTTGGAAGATCAATTAGACACCACGCGTGAATTAGACAATCAAGACGAGAAAAAAAATAAAGTAGATTTTGCTTTATGGAAAAAAGCCCCTGTTGAACACATTATGCGTTGGCAAAGTCCATGGGGGGAAGGGTTTCCGGGCTGGCATATTGAATGCTCTGCCATGGCCACAAAATATTTAGGAAAAAAATTTGATATACATGGTGGCGGAATGGATTTGCAATTTCCACATCATGAGTGTGAGATAGCACAAAGTACAGTTTGCAATCATGAACTGCCAGCACGTTATTGGGTACATAATAATATGATTACCATTAACGGACGAAAAATGGGAAAGAGTTATAACAATGTGGTGAAGTTAAGTGAGCTATTCGATGGCAGTCATCCAATTTTAACACAGGCCTATAGTCCTATGACGGTTAGATTTTTTATTTTACAAAGTCAATACCGCGGTACGCTCGATTTTAGCAATGAAGCTTTACAGGCGTCTGAAAAAGCACTACGCCGTTTAATGGATGCCTATGAATGGTTAAAAGCTCAAAGTTTTACAAGTGAAAAAAAATCCACGGATGCTTCTTTGGACCAACAACTAAAAACATGGGTAAATGAATTACCTGAGTTTATGGAAGATGATTTAAATACGGCGAAGGTAGTGGCCAATTTATTTGAAATGGTCCCAGTGATCAATTCTCTTAAGGACAAACATATTACTGCAGAGGCTGTATCAGGAGCTACTTGGCAATTGGTACAAGCGCAGCTTACCTTATTTATAGAGCAAGTGCTTGGAATAAAAGTGGAATCTGGCGTCAATAAAAAACAATTAAACGGGGTTATTCATTTATTAATTGACATTCGTAAAGAGGCGAAAGCAAAGAAAGATTTTGCAACCAGTGATAAAATACGCAATCAATTATTGGAAATGGGCATTCAGATAAAAGATGAAAAAGACGGAGAGGTAAGTTTTACTTTTTCTTAATCAACGAATTCTATTCTTAAGAGTGATCACAATCGTCTTCGTGGGCATGATTGTGAACGCGACAGCGTAGGTGATTGGAAATATGTGCAAATATGATTAAAAAGGCAGCAGGGAAAAGCAACCAAATTTCTATAGACCTAAATACCATTCTACTCAACATGATTACAATACCCAGGCTAAATAGTAAAATGGGTGCAAAAGAATGATGATGTTTTTTATAACCATGGTATAAAGAATAAGCACCAATAGCAAAAGAAAGTAAAATCATCCCTAGTTCAAATTGGGTATTGTGTAAAATATTTATTCCCATTAAAGGCAAACTGCTAAAAAACAAAGGCAATAGTGCGCAATGTATGGCACAAGCCAACGAAGCTCCTATACCAATGGCGTCCCAATTCCATTTTTTAAACATAGTGCAAAGGTAATCCAAATACTAGCAGAAAAATAATATTACCTTTAGGGGGTATTTATAGGACTAATTAAATTTTTCTTTTTATGTCAAAAAAACTGGGGGTGTATTTGTTATTTTTTGCCTTATTGTTGGCAGGCTTTTATTATTTTTTGTTTAAAGGGACCGATAATTGGAAGGTCCAATTACCCGTTTTAAGCTATGTGCAACCTTTTCAATTTACCAATCAGGATGGAAATAGTTTTACCGACAAAGA
>CANHOY010000162.1 GCA_947462495.1 Bacteroidota bacterium | reverse complement strand
TAATTTTTCTTTAAATGGAGCCTATATTGATAGGCTTAACTATTACCAACTAAAATCAATAACTGCTAGCTGGGGCTATGAAACAAAGAAAAATAAAAACGGATCAGATAATACTTGGATTTATAGACCTCTCAATATTGAATTGTACCACATTACTAAATTTAGTAAGCTAGACAGTCTTTTATTACTTAACCCATTTTTGAGATCTTCCTTTAATGAAGGAAATGTAATTAGTCAGACATTAAGTTTTATTCATTCTGGCCCTTCATTAAATCATCCTAATGAAAACAACTATTTTAGATTTGGAATTGAGGAAGCTGGTGGATTACTTGGTATTTCCACTGACATTCAAAAACGTATTTACAGATACATTAAAGCCGAGATGGAGATAAGGAAATTATACAAATACACCTACTCCGAATTGGCGTGGCGTTTTATGGGTGGCTGGGGAAACAATTACAGCAAAGACCCCACTTTAAAAGGACAACTTCCTTTTTTCAAACAATTTACTGCAGGTGGACCCTATAGTATGCGTGCATGGGGACTAAGGCAATTAGGTCTAGGTAGTTCTCAATTTTACGATACTAGTTCGAAAAATCAAAACTTTGATCGCTTTGGGGACATACAATTAGAAACCAATTTCGAATATCGTTTTCCTGTGTTACAATTAGGTTCTTATAAAATAAGTTCGGCCTTGTTTACAGATATTGGAAATATTTGGAATACACATGACTCCAACATAGATCCATCTGCAGGATTTAAATTAGACAAGCTCTACAAAGATTTAGCGATTGGAGTAGGAACCGGAATAAGGTTTGACTTCAATTATTTTATTATTCGAGTAGATTATGCAATGAAAATGAAAGATCCCACTCGTTTATACAATAATGGATGGTTGGACCTTGCAAACTTAAAATGGTCTGATACAAAGCCCAATGGCCTAAAGGTTAATAATTACGCTTTGCAATTTGGTATTGGATTGCCTTTCTAAGAAATTTTATTCCGAATCTTTATCTTGATTCATTTCGCCATTAGAAGCAGCTACGAGCGATTCTATTTCTATTTGCAAATCTTGCCATTGGATGGCTTTGGCTACTTCAAAATCACCAATTTTAGTGCGTCTTAAACTACTCATATAGGCCCCTACCTGCAATGCGTCACCAAAATCCTTCACCAAACTTCTTATATAAGTACCCGTAGAACAAACTACTTTAAATCCAATAGTAGGCAGATCGATATAGGTAATTTCAAAACTGATAATATTTACTTTTCTTGGATCTACTTTTACTTCAATTCCTTTTCTGGCAGACTCGTATAATCTTTTTCCATCTTTTTTAATAGCAGAATGCTGCGGTGGCATTTGCAATATTTCCCCCACAAAGGGAAGTGTTGCCTTTTCTATTTCTTCTTTGGTTAAATGCTGTATCGATTTAAAATTTTCTGGCTCAGATTCTAAATCATAAGTAGGTGTAGTAGCCCCTAAAACCATTGTACCCGAATATTCCTTAGAAAGGCCCATGTAGTTATTAATTTGTTTAGTAAAACTACCCGTACAAACAATAAGCAACCCGGTAGCCAAAGGATCCAAGGTTCCTGCATGACCAATTTTAATAACTCTGGTAAGTATGCGTACTTTTTTTACAATATCAAAGGAAGTCCAACGCAAAGGTTTATCAATAAGTAAAACTTTGCCTTCTAAGTAGGGAACAAGTACTTTCAGTATTGGTTTTTGTCGCATGAATTTTGAAACTTAAATCTTAGTAAGCTCTTGCGAACAATACTCTTTGGGTAGAAGCATTTCCAGTTAAAATACACTTCCCATTTTCCAATGGATTGTCTAAAGGAATGCAACGTATAGTAGCCTTAGCTATTTCTTTTATTTTATCTTCTGTCTCAGCAGTCCCATCCCAATGTGCTAAAACAAAACCACCATCGGTATCTAATATTTTTACGAATTCATCCCAACTATCAGCTTTGGCAATATGCTCATCTCGGTATTTTTTAGCACGTTCAAATAAATTCGATTGAATTTCAACCAATAAAGTTTCCACCGTTTGTGTTAAGCCTTCCATAGCAATAGAAGACTTTTCTTTGGTATCACGACGCGCCAATTCAACTTGTTTATTCTCTAAGTCACGAGCACCAATAGCAATTCTTATCGGCACTCCTTTTAATTCATACTCTGCAAATTTCCATCCTGGTCTAGCATGATCTGAATTATCATACTTTACTCTAATGCCTGCGGCTTTAAAAGATTTTACAATCTCTGCTACTTTTTCATCCAATATTGCTTTTTGTTCTTCTCCTTTATAAATTGGAACAATCACCACTTGAATGGGTGCAATACGAGGAGGCAATACCAAACCCTCATCATCACTATGTGTCATTACCAAGCCTCCAATCAAGCGTGTGCTAACACCCCAACTGGTTGCCCAAACATATTCTTGTTTATTATTCTGATCGCTAAATTTGACGTCAAAAGCTTTTGCAAAATTTTGTCCTAAAAAATGAGATGTCCCTGCTTGCAATGCTTTTCCATCCTGCATTAATGCTTCAATACAAAAAGTATCTTCTGCTCCCGCAAAACGTTCATTGGCCGTTTTAACTCCCTTAATAACAGGAACAGCCATCCAATTTTCAACAAAGTCTGCATATACCTCCAACATTTGTTTTGTTTCTGCAATGGCTTCTTGTGCAGTTGCATGAGCCGTATGACCTTCCTGCCATAAAAATTCTGCCGTACGTAAAAATAAGCGAGTCCGCATTTCCCATCTAACAACATTGGCCCATTGATTTACTAAAATAGGTAAATCACGATATGATTGAATCCAAGTTTTGTAGGTATTCCAAATAATGGCTTCGCTGGTTGGACGAACAATTAATTCTTCTTCTAATTTAGCATCTGGGTCAACAATTAATTTGCCTTTGTTTTTAGGATCTGCAATTAATCGGTAATGAGTGACTACGGCACACTCCTTTGCAAAACCTTCCGCATTTTTTTCTTCTGCCTCAAAAAGCGACTTAGGAACAAATAGGGGGAAATAGGCATTTTGATGCCCAGTTTCCTTGAACATTCTGTCTAAAACATCACGCATATTTTCCCATAAAGCATACCCATAAGGCTTAATGACCATACATCCTCTTACCGCACTGTAATCGGCCAACTCCCCTTTAATAACGAGGTCATTGTACCATTGTGAGTAGTCCTGTGCCCTTGATGTTAATTCCTTTGCCATTGTATAAATCTTAACTTTTTATATTGTAAGAAATAGGGTACGAAATACGCTAATTATTTTAAAACTTTGTACCTTTATAGTAGCAAATGTATGCTAAATAAGGGGCATATAAAAACCTAAACTACATCAAAATGAACAGGATTAAAACGAACGCTAATTTAAGGCTTATGGCCATCTACCTAGTGACGTTTAGTTTACTAGGAATGGGATGTACGAGTTTACAGCAATCTACTAGCATTGCAACAGACGATTTATATACTACCCCTAACAATACCAATACCATTGTCTCCAATAAAAAAATAATTAGTACTGAAAATTGGGGTGGCGGTAATAAGGTTCAAAACTATAATTCAAGTCAGCAAAAAAATAAAAGCAATAGTCAAAATTACAATGACAATCAAGAAGGCGTAAGTACTGATGGTGAAGAATATCAAGATTATCAAAATTATCAAGACGATCGCTATTTAAGATTAAAGGTGGCTAATAGAAATCGATGGTCAAGCATTGACGATTTTGGCTATTGGAACAACCCAAGTTTTAGCATTGGTTTTGGTATGGGTTATGGTGGATTTGGCGGATTCGGATATGGTGGCGGATGGGATCCATTTTGGAACAATCGTTTTGGATGGGCTGGCTATTATGGTGGGTGGGGTGGATTTGGATATGACCCTTTTTGGGGTGGTGGATGGGGTGGATTCGGATACGACCCTTTCTGGGGTGGTGGATTCGGCGGTTTTGGTGGATGGGGAGGTGGTTTCGGTTATGGTGGTTTTGGTGGCGG
>CANHOY010000161.1 GCA_947462495.1 Bacteroidota bacterium | reverse complement strand
TTGATATAGCTAAGTGGCTTTACTGTAGCTGCAGTGGCTACATCTACTTTTGTACCAATAAAACTAGGTTCAATTTTTTTTGCAAAATTTAATTCAGCTTCTGTATAAACAACACCACCCACTTTTTCTAAATTAGTTTGCATGGCTTCTGCCAAAGTTTTATTTATTAATAAATCGTGTGTTCCTCCAATGATATCATATTTCATAGTGGTGCCTGTTCCTATGGCAGCACCTTCAGCAGCTTTTACCACTCTGTCAAAAATTTCAACTACGTCTTTACGTTTTGGATGACGTACATAATAATAAGCTTCTGCAAAATCAGGAACAACATTAGGTGCTTTACCACCACTAGTAATGATATAATGTATTCTTGTTTCTTGCGGAACGTGTTCACGCATCATATTGACCATATTGTCCATCGCTTCTACTGCATCTAAAGAAGAACGACCTTGTTCTGGTTGTGCAGCAGCATGTGCTGAAATACCATAAAATTTAAATTTAGCCGATTTATTGGCTAAGGCGCTTGTAGTAGTAATTGCATTAACATCATCAGGATGCCAATGTATCATAGCATCAACTCCATTAAATAAACCCGCACGCACCATAAACACTTTACCACTTCCACCTTCTTCCGCAGGGCAACCATACACTTTTACAGTGCCTTTTAATTTTCCTGAAGCTATTAAATCTTTTATAGCAATTCCAGCGCTAACACTTGCAGTTCCAAATAAGTGGTGACCACAACCATGTCCAGCATTTTTACCTGCGATAGGATTTTTTTCTGTGCTAGCAGTTTGTGACAATCCTGGCAGGGCATCATATTCAGCTAAAATACCAATCACAGGAGAGCCGCTGCCATAAGAAGCTACAAAGGCAGTAGGTATTTCAGCAACACCAGTTTCTACTGTAAAGCCTGCTGCTTTTAAATTTTGTACATGCAAGGCGGCACTTTTATTTTCTTTATAACCTACTTCG
This sequence comes from Bacteroidota bacterium, assembly GCA_947462495.1. Classification (GTDB taxonomy): domain Bacteria; phylum Bacteroidota; class Bacteroidia; order Chitinophagales; family Chitinophagaceae; genus Sediminibacterium. The sequence continues at coordinate 3,072 of CANHOY010000161.1, read as the reverse complement.
GCAAATTCCCAAATTTGCAAGGCAGTTTTTTTATCTGCTTCATAGGCGTTGTTTAAAGTAGCAAGGGTTGCTTCTTTATTGGCATTTATTTGTTGTGTAGCTGGATCTACTTTATTTTTCTTTTGTGCGATCACACTCACACTACCTAAAAGCAAAACAGCGATTAAAATTGGTTTCATAAAATGGTTCTTTAAATTGAAATAATTAAAAAGGAATAAAATATTATAAAAATAAGTCGTAAAATAATTTAGCCCCTGGCACGACCGAATAATGTGCTAAATCGGTAATTCCTTCAGCCGCTAATACTTCTTCGTCAATAAAAGTTTTGCCCGTGTATTGTAATTTTTCTTTACTCAAAATAAAAAAGGCAGCGTCTGCAATAATATCCGTGGTGCGACTCATATTAGCTAATGCTTGTCCGCCTAATAAGTTTCTAACCGCGGCAGTATCAATGGTAGTGCGCGGCCACAAAGAGTTACAGGCTATATTATCCTCTTTAAATTCTTCCGCCCAGCCAATGGTCATCATGCTCATATCATATTTTGAAATGGTATAAGCTACATGTGGCCCTAACCATTTTGGTGCCATATTAATGGGTGGTGATAAAGTTAAAATATGCGCATGAGTTGATTTTCTTAAATAAGGCAAAGCATGTTGTACCACCAAAAAAGTACCGCGTACATTAATACTATGCATTAAATCAAAACGTTTACTAGGGGTGCTTGCCGTATCGGTTAATTGTATAGCGCTTGCATTGTTAATGACAATATCAATGCCACCAAATTTTTCAACGGTTTGTTGAATGGCCGCTGCTATTTGTGCTTCGTCTCTTATATCTACTTGCACTGCCAAAGCTTTTACACCTAAGGCTTCTACTTCAGCGGCTGCCGAGAAAATAGTACCCCCTAGCCGTGGATCTTCTTGTACCGACTTCGCAGCTATAACAATGTTTGCACCCGCTGCAGCGAGTTTTAAAGCCATGGCTTTACCAATTCCTCTACTTCCACCTGTTATAAAAACAGTTTTTCCTTGTAATGACATAAATTTATTTTTTAAGAGCGTACTAAAAATTGATCAATAAGTGCGGCTACTTCTTTACAGGCAATGTCAAGTGTTTCGTTTTTTACAATCGCTTTAAATTCATTGCTAAAGCTCATTTCAAAAGCAGCTTTTTCTAATCTAATTTTTATAGACTCTGGTGATTCGGTTTCTCTTTTTTCTAATCTATCCTGTAAGACTTCTATAGAAGGAGGCATAATAAAAATAGAAAGACAATCTGCTCCCAATTGTTTTTGTACCTCTAAGGCGCCTTTCACATCAATGTCTAAAACCGGTATTTTTTCTTGCTCCCAAATTCGAGTTAGTTCTGATTTAAGCGTGCCATAATAAACATCTTTATAGACCATTTCATATTCTAAAAAATCATTTTGATAGATATGGCCTTCAAAAGCAGCAGGGGTTATAAAATGGTAGGCAATCCCATCCTGTTCTGAACCTCTTGGCGCTCTTGTGGTAGCTGAAACCGAAAAAGAAAGATTGGGATAATTCTTTAATAAGTAATTGGTTATGGAGGTTTTACCTGCTCCCGAAGGCGCAGTTAGGATAATAACTTTTTGAACTGCACTTTTGAATATTGCTGACATCCACAAATAGGTTTAATAGGCTTTTGCCAGGACTAAATTAGTGAATTACTTGCTAAATAAATAATTACACTAACGGTTGTTGACAAGTTCAAATATGGTGTATATTTAACTTACTAAAATTATTCCAACCAAAAATTTGAATTATGAAAAAACAATTATTTACTTATTTGTTATTAATAGTAACATTATTTGTACAAGCGCAGCGTAACTATGCCGAAACTCAACCTGCAGCAGCTCCTGCAGCTGGCGCAGCAGCTGCCAATGCTCCTGATAAAAATGCTGATTTTAAAAGAGAATTATCTTTAGGACAAAAATCAGAAACAAAAGGGGAAGTGACTATTAAGGGACAAAAAGTACCTTATAAAGCAACCGCTGCCACCATGCCCGTTTGGGATGAAAATGGTAAAGCCATAGCTGCTTTATTTTATGTGTATTATGAGCGTACTGATGTGACCAATAGAGATACGCGTCCATTGCTTATTTCATTTAACGGTGGACCAGGCACAGCAAGTGTGTGGATGCACATTGGTTATACAGGACCAAAAAAATTAAAAATTGATGATGAAGGTTATCCGGTTCAACCTTATGGATTTGATGAAAATCCTCAATCTTTGTTAGATGCTGCAGATATCGTATACATTGATCCAGTGAATACAGGTTTCTCTAGAATTTTAGATAAAGCAGTTCCTACTTCTAAATTTTTCGGCGTGAATGCAGATATTAAATATTTAGCAGATTGGATCAACACTTTTGTTTCTAGAAACAAGCGTTGGGCTTCTCCTAAATTTTTAATTGGCGAAAGCTATGGTACAGCTCGTGTATCTGGATTAGCTTTAGAATTACAAAATGCACATTGGATGTATTTGAATGGAGTTGTTTTAGTTTCTCCCACCGACTTAGGATTGAAGCGTGATGAAACAAGTAGCGGTGCTTTACGCATACCATATATGGCAGCCACTGCTTGGCATCATAAACAATTACCAGCAGATTTACAATCAAAAGATTTAACAGCGATTTTACCTGAAATAGAAGCTTTCACTATTAATGAATTAATGCCAGCTTTAGCGCAGGGTGGATCTTTGTCTAAAGAAAAAAGACAAGAAGTGGCTAAAAAAATCTCTCGTTATACAGGTATTGGTGTGAAAGAAGTTTTAGAACAAAGCCTTTCTATCCCATTTGATTATTTCTGGAAAGAGTTATTACGTGATCAAGGTAAAACAGTGGGTCGTTTAGATTCACGCTATATTGGTATAGATAAAAAAGATGCTGGACAAAGATCTGATTATAATTCAGAGTTAACTTCTTGGGAGCATTCTTTTACACCAGCCATCAATATGTATTTAAGAGATGAGTTGGGTTATAAAACAGATTTGAATTATTATATTTTTGGACCAGTACGTCCTTGGGATAATAACAATAACACTACGGG